>JAGQOG010000250.1 GCA_020427695.1 Phycisphaerales bacterium | reverse complement strand
GGAGATCCAACAAGCGACGTACGCACGTCTTGCCAGCGGCTTCGATCGTTCTGGCCCTCGGCCTCACCACCGTCGCGGGAGCTGCGTCGTGCGGCGCGGATCTTGACGGAAGTGGCGACGTGGATGGCGCCGACCTCGGCGTGCTCAACTCCTCGTGGGGACCATGCACCGACTGTGCAGCCGATTTGAACGGAGACACCCTCGTCGACGCGGCCGATCTCGGCCTGCTCCGGGGCGACTGGGGCCCGGTACCCGCGTTCGACTTCGGCCCGGTCTCTCCCGACCGCGAGGCCTGGCAGATCGCGCTGGAAACGCTCGGTCCCGCCGGCGGTCCGAGCGCGCCTCCCGACCTCTACGATCGGGTCGACCGCGACGTGGACCTCATCCGAGCGGCCGAACCGTCGCTGGTCGGGCGGGTGCACGCACCGGAGTGGCTGCCGAACCACCTGATCGTCAAGGTGCTCGACGGCGTCGATCACGGCCCCTGCGAGTGCCTCAACGCGTTCTCACACGTGCAGGCCGCAGAGTTCCTTTCCAGCTCCGGCGGCGGAAAGCGGTATGTCCTCGTCTTTGGCGGCAACCTGAATGTCGAGGCGCTGGTCCCCGAGTACCAGGCACTGGCGGCCGTGCCCATCGCCGAGCCCGACGGGCTGTTCGGCGGGGACAACTTCTGGACGCCAGCGCCGGGCGACGACGGCACGTGGATCTGGAGCGTCGACGACGGCTTCACCGACTGCTTCGACGGCTGCGAGTGCCATCGGTACGACACGTTCTCGGTTGCCGAGTCCGGAAGCGTAGAGCTGCTCGACGAGGCCGAGGTGGGGACTTCCTGCTGCCGATTCAGAATCTTGATTTCCCTAGTCCGCTCGATCGCCGACCGGCGACGCGGCGCGGTCCGATCCACTCGCTGGACCGCCGGCTCCCTTGTCTCCCGCCTCGGCCAGCGGCGCCATGCGCAGGATCGTCCGCGGTCCGATTCCCGCAACGCGATCGAGTTCGTCGAGCGATTCGAACGGTCCTCGGCGCTGCCGATCGTCAACGATGCGGGCGGCGAGACGCGGGCCGATCCCCGGCAGCAGCGCGAGTTCGGCGGCGTCGGCACGGTTGACGTCCACGCGGCGCGGCGGCAGCGGCGCGGCATGTTGGCTGCGCGACGCGGACAGGCCCCACCACGACACGGCGCACGATGAAACGAGAATGGCCGCGGCGGCCGATGCGATGCTGCTTCGATGCGGACCCCCTCGCGCCATCGTGTCCCCCGTGTGCCAGCACCGATGTCCGAGCTTCGATCAGCGTCCGTCTTCGCCCAGCGCTGCCAAGGCGCCGACACCCTTGTTGGCACCGAGCGGCCGACGCAGACGGCGGCGCATGCCGCAGAGTCGAGGCATGGCGGGCCGCGGCACGCCGGCGGCGTCCAGCAGCCCGAGACCGGGCGTCGACTGGAGCGGATGATCGTAGAGCTCGGCCCAGAACACCGCCTCCACGAACGGCTTGCTCATGGCGATAGGGAAGATGCGCGCCGCCCAATCCGACTGGACCTGCGGCGACCACTCGCCGTGCCAGCATCCGACCTGCGGCGCACCCGGCAGCGCGGGCACGCCCAAGGCCGTGACCATGACCGGCAGCTCGAAGAGCAGAAAGCGATCGAGCAGGGAGCTGATCTGCATGAGGTCGCGCGTGGCGTGGCCGGGCCCGTTGCCGAAGCAGAGCTGCACCCCCACGCAGTCGAGCTGGACGCCTTCCTGGAGCAGTCGATCGAGGAACAGGAGCGGAGGAAGCGCATCCCGGCGGCGGGCCGTGAATTCGCCGAACGGTTGAACGAGTTCCACCATCGTCCGCGCGCCCTTGCGCATCTGCCGCACCAGCAGCGCCGCCATCCGAACGAGGTCCACCATCTGCTCCGGCGAGAAGACGAAGTGCTCCAGCGTGTTGAGTCCGGAAGCGAGGTTCCACAGGCCGACCACGCCCCGGTAGCGGCTGACCACGCGTTCCAGATGGTCGTAGACGAGATCTCGGCAGGTGTCGTAGTCGTGCTGCCACACCTTCATCCACTCGGGCAGCGACTCTTCCGAGAAGTCGAGAAGAGGACCCGCCACAACAGGCTTGCCCTGCCCTTGGGCCCAGCTCATCCACCGATCGAGAGGATCCCAGTCGAACCGTCCCTCGGCGATCTCGATCAGGTTCCAGCGGACGGGCAGCATCACCACATCGGCATCGCGCGTGACGGCCGTTCGGATGTTCTCCGTGAACTGTCCCGGCCACACGCGGAAGCCCAGGGTGGTCGAGCTTGCGGCGCGACCGCCGAAGCGGCGATGCAGAAGGATCTCGGCATGCGCCAGGGCCAACCGCTCCGTCGCCTCGATGGCGGCGTCGAGCGAGGCCCGGGCATGACCGTTCGCCTTGACCGGGTCGGTCTCGTTCATGGCCAGCGTGAACTGCGAACGAGCCTGCTCCCACCGTTCGGTGGCGGGGTGATCGAACGGCAGCTCGAACATCTGCCATTCCTCGCTCTTGGCGATGAACTGCTTGATCTTGTAGCGAGCCAGTTCGAGCGACAACACGTATGGCTCGTCGCGATCGGGCAGCAGGCACGTCTGGAGCATCAGGCGCCCGAGCGGCCCGGCGTCGTGGAGGAGGCACAGCGCAGCGGCGTTCGTGCCCCGCCGCCGGCAGCGGATCACGCCATCGGCGAACGTGATCTCGCTGCGCACGGCGAGATCGTCGCGCTCCAGGAGATGCGCATTGGACAGGGGCCAGTTCGTGGCCGGTTCGCTGCCTTCGAAGACCCTGAAGGAGAGCATGGGGAGACCAGTCGGCGCCGCGAGTCGCGGGGGGAGGTTGATGGGAACGAGGCGGGCTATTGTTGCCGATCGCCGACTCCTGACAAGCAGGGACCGCAGCGGCTGGACTGGTACACTTGGCGCATGCCCTTCTCCGCGACCGCCAGCGCCGATTCCGCGAACGAGGCGGTCTTCGAGACCCATCTGCCGCTTCCCGACCGGAGGCAGGGGAAGGTCCGGGACATCTACCGCATTCCCGACCAGGCCGGCGGAATCGGGCGGGTGCTCATCGTCGCCACCGACCGGATCAGCGCCTTCGACGTCGTCATGCCCACGCCCATTCCTGGGAAGGGGCGGCTTCTGACCGCAGTGAGCCTGCGCTGGTTCGACTTCCTTCGTCCGCTTGGCCTGGTCGACGACCACCTTGTCTCCGCGGATGTCGCGGCTGTTCCAGGCCTGGCCGAGGTGGACCGCCGGATGCTCGCGGGTCGGATCATGGTGTGCCGGCCGGCCCGGGTCGTCCCCATCGAGTGCGTGGCACGGGGCTTCCTGGCCGGTAGCGGATGGAACGAATACCGGACCACTGGTCGTGTGTGCGGCGTGCCCCTGCCGGCGGGATTGCGGCAGTGCGATCGGCTGCCCGAACCGATCTTCACGCCAGCGACCAAGGCCGACGAGGGGCATGACGAAAACATCGACTTCGACACGGCGGCGTCCATCGTTGGTGCCGACCTCATGGCGCGGTTGCGCGACCTGACCCTCCGGCTGTATGGCGCAGCGGCCGCCCACGCCCAGGCGTGCGGCATCGTGCTCGCCGACACGAAGTTCGAGTTCGGATTCGAGCTCGGCCCCGACGGAGCGCCGACCGATCGGCTGCTCCTGATCGACGAGGTGTTGACGCCAGACAGCTCCAGGTTCTGGCCCGCCGAACAGTACCGGCCGGGACAGGACCAGCCCAGCTTCGACAAGCAGTTCGTCCGCAACTACCTGCTGGAGCTTGTCGCCGAGGGCCGTTGGCACAAGAGTCCGCCCGGCCCGGCCCTCCCCCACGACATCGTCAGGAACACGATGGGGCGGTACCAGGAGGCGTTCGATCGGCTCTGGGGACGTCCTTCCGGCGGGGCAACCTCGCCGTAGTCCCGGTCGAAGTGGGACGAGACCGCCGAGTCGAGTGGAGACCGTCCTCGCGTCGGCGCGGAAGCGCACGATCGAGACGCCGTGCCCGGCGTCTCGAGTCGGACACGGCTTCCGAAACGGACACGCACTTCTGCTTGGACACGGCTTCCGAAACGGACACGCACTTCTGCTTGGAGGGGCTTCCGAAACGGACACGCACTCTTGCTCTTGAACGATCCTGCTCTGGAGCGTGCTCTGGAACGGACACGCACTGCTGGGCGCGATTCGAGCCGACCAAGCGCTCCCGCGACGCGAGCACATGGGCGCGGACATGGGCGAATGGGCGCGGACACGCACCGCCGCAGCCCACGCTCTGATCCAACGTGTTGGCCACGCACGCCGATGTCTATGACCAGGAGACGATTCGACGTCGGCGGGGATGCCCCCACGGGTCCCCCCGACGGCACATTGGATCGATCCCAGGAGCGCCCGACGGCTGGCCTTTGGCCTTCAGGCTCGGTATTCTGGTGGGCTTCCCCGCCGGGTCGATCGATGGCCCCCGGGCGCTGGTCCGCTCCAGCCGTCCCGGTCCCGCAAGTCCCACTCCCAGAGCCCCACCATGGCCGAGTCCGCCGCCGTCGAAACCCCGAATCAGGTCCAGATCGAGGACGCCGGCCCCGCGCGGAAGCGGCTGAAGATCACGGTGCCGGCCGAGACGGTCACGGAGAAGCTCGAGGAGTCGTTTGCGACACTCGGACTCCAATCGGCCATCCCGGGATTCCGGAAGGGACGCGTACCTCGGGCCCTTCTCGAGCGCCGCTTCGGCACGGACGTTCGCAACGAGACCCGCAACCAGGTGATCGCCGCCGCTTACTCGAAGGCGATCGAGGACAACGGCCTCAAGCCGGTCGGCGAGCCCGAGCTTGAGGACGCCGCTGTGGTGCCAACGTTCGAATCGGGCAAGCCGCTCTCGTTCACGCTTCTGGTCGAGGTCGTTCCAGGGTTCGATCTGCCGGCGGCCGAGGGCGTGGAGATCAAGCGCCCGATCGTGGAGATCACCGAAGAGCACATCGACGCCGAGATCAAGCGGAACCAGTTCCGCCTCGGAACCCCGGAGAGGATCGAGGGTCCCTTCGAGCCGTACGACCGGTTGCTGTGCCGAGGCGAGGTGACGAAGGATGGGCAGGATGGCCTGTTCTTCGAGACCAACGACGCCCTTGTGGTGGTGCCCGGGCCGGAGGACGAAGGACGGGGCCAGGTGCTCGGCCTGCTGATCGACGGGCTCGAGGCAAAGATCAAGGGTGCGAAGGTCGGCGACGAGATCGTGCTGGAGACGATCGGTCCCGAGTTCCACGAGCGGGAGGATGTGCGGAACGCCAAGTTGACGATGAAGATGACGGTGCGCGAAGCGGAGCGGATCACTCCACTCTCGGTCGACGAACTGGTCGAGCGGTTCGGGCTCGGTTCCCCCGAGGTCCTTCGCGAGCAGGTGAAGACGGCCCTCGAGCAGCGTCGCGACGTCGAGCAGCGGGCGGCCCTCCGCGAGCAGATGCAGGAATACCTCGCCAATGCCGTGGACTTCCCGCTTCCCGAGCAGCTCTCCGCCGCCCAGCTCACCCGGATGATCGAGCGACAGCGCATCGAGCTGCTGTATCGCGGGCTCGAGCCCGAGCAGGTCGAAACGCATCTCGCCCGGATGAGGGGGAGCACCGAGGCCCAAAGCCGAGGGCGCCTGAAGCTGTTCTTCATTCTCGCCGCATTCGCGGACAAGTTCGAGATCCAGGTGAGCGAGCAGGAGGTCAACGGGTTCGTCTCCGCAATGGCGCGACAGCGCGGCGAGCGCCCCGAAAAGCTGCGGAACGAGCTCGCCCAAGCGAACCGGCTCGGCGAGGTCGCGCTCCAGATTCGCGAGTCCAAGACCACCGATCGGCTCCTCGAGTCCGCCAAGATCTCGGACATCGACGCCAAGGCGTGGAACGAGGAGATCGCCGTCCGCAGAGGCCTCGCGCGAGGGAAGTCCTGACCGCGCCGATCGGATCTCCAGGATTGCCGCTTCGGCTCCCGCTCATCCCGAAACGGCGCCGATGCGAAATGGGCAGACGGCGGCCATCATGGCTACCGTTCGCATGAGGCATGCCGCTCCTGATCGCCACAGCACCGATTGCCGGCTCGAATCCCGGCGCCGACCTGTTTCCGCAGGTGATTGGTTGGCTCGGAGCGATGGCGGCGCTGGCGGTTGTGGGTGCGATCGTCATCATGGTGCTCGCGCGGCGGCTCCGTGCGGACGACGGCGATGAGCCGGACGGCCTGACCCTCGAGGGAATTCGAGAGCTCCGGCGTCGTGGCCAATTGACCGACGAGGAGTTCGATCGAGCCCGTTCGGCGATCGTCGATGCGGCCCGACGTTCGGCGTCGCGACGGACCGACGCCGGGCCGAAGCACGCGCCGCGTGCGGATCGTCGGTGAACGAACAGCCGCCACGGACAGGGATCGGACCAACGTCGCAGATCCCTGGATCGGGGATGAGCGCCAGTGCCGGGTGTGACCGCTCCGTCCGCCCGTACCGGGCTGGGCCAGCCGGAACGCTATGGCCGTTCTCCCCAGACAGGCTGGGGCACCCCGGGGACGCCGAGGAGGTCCCGCTCGGCGTCCACGCAGCGGCCTGCATCCGATTCGGGGCTCCCGGCCCCAGGATCCACACTTGATGCCATGCCGAATAACCGGCCTGGCGCGGGCGCCACGGTTGAAGAACCGGCGAAGATTGCCCGATACACTGGTGTTCGACGCCCTCTCTCCCTCTGCCTCCTCCCAGGTGGCGCGCTGGCGCGCCGCCAGAGCATCCGACGAAGAATCATGACGAATCCCCCCCGACCGGACGCCAGTCGCCGCTCTCGCCCCGTCGCCAGCAACGGCCCGAACGGCGGCCGGCGCGGTTCCAGCAAGGGCGAAGGCTT
>JAGQOG010000249.1 GCA_020427695.1 Phycisphaerales bacterium | reverse complement strand
TGATCGTCGTGCTCTACGCCAACGTGCCCGTCCGTCCACCGGGACTCATCGACCGGGCGGTTCGTCTCCTTCGCGACAGCGGCGCCGACAGCGTGCAGTCGTACGCGTCGGTCGGCAAGCACCACCCGTACTGGATGGTGAAGCTCGACGAGCAGGCGCGGGTGACCCCGAACGTTTCCAACCGCGTGTACCGGCGGCAGGACCTGCCGCCGCTCTTTCTGCCCGATGGGGGCGTCATCGCGGTGACGCGCGAGAGCCTGTTTCGGATCGATCCCGCCGAGCCGCACGCCTTCCTGGGCACGGACCGTCGTGGGGTGCGCACGGAGCCGGGCGACGTGGTGGACGTGGACGACGCGGCGGACCTCGCCGTCGCCGAGGTGATGCTGGCCGCACCGTCCGCACCGCGGAAGTAGCCCGCGCTCACCGGCTCCAGTTGCCCAGGAGCACGCCGAGATCCGCGCCATCGACATCGCCGTCGAAGTCGAGATCGCCGCTGCAGGCGCCGGGACCACCGCACGGTCCCCACTGGCCGAGCATGGCGCCGAGGTCGGCGCCGTTGACGACACCGTCGAGGTTCAGGTCCCCGATGGGCGGCGCGTTGGGCCCGAGGGCCGTCGCCGCCGCGGCGTCGAGTCGTCCCGCGCCGAGCAGGCCGACGTAGGCGGGGTTCTGGGCGTTGATGTTCGCGGCGGTGCCCTTCAGCGTGTTGATCACCATCGTGGTCGCGGCGGCGTTGGGGGCGAGCGTTGGATGCTGGGCGCGCACGAGGGCCGCGGCGCCGCTCACGAAGGCGTTCGCGAAGCTCGTGCCCTTCCACACGACGAAGTCGCCGCCGGGCAGGGCGCTGACGACGCTCTTCTCGGGATCGAACTCCCCGCCCCGCAGGGTGTCGCTTTGGCCCGGCGCCGAGATGCCGATGCCCGGTCCGTAGTTGCTGAACGCGGCCTTCTGGTCCGCCTGGTCGGTGGCGGCGATGCCGATCGGCTCGAACAGCATCGCCGGATACTCCTCGGGCACGATGCGATCGAAGTTGCCGGCGGCACCGACCACCACGACGCCCTTGTTCCACGCCTCGAGCACCGCGTCCTCGACGGCCTCGCCCTTGTAGGTCGAGCCGAAGGAGCAGTTGATCACCTTGGCGCCGTTGTCGATTGCGTAGTAGAGGCCCTGGGCGATCGAGAACGTGTCGCCGATGCCGTCGGAGTCGAGCACCACGACGGGAAGGATCTTCGACGCGGGGGCGACGAGCGTCACCAGTCCCGCCACGAAGGTGCCGTGACCGACCATCTCGTCGACGAGACCGTCGTCGTCGTTGTCGATGCAGTCGCCGATGTCGGCCGTCGGATCGCCATCGCCGCAGTCGCCGGTCGCGGGGAGGAAGGACGCGCCGTCGAGCACCTTGCCGAGCAGGGCGGGATGGGTCGCGTCGACGCCCGTATCGAGCACCGCGACGATGACGCCCTGGCCCTCCGACTTGGTCTGCGCGGCAGGAAGCCCGAGCGTTTCCACGGCGTACTGGCCCGCGTACTCGCTCGGCCCGATGGACAGTTGACTCACCCACAGGCTGCCGGTCTTGCCTTCGGCCGCCTGTCCCTCGTAGTTGAGCTCGCCCCACTCGATGACGCCGGCGTCCTTCTGCGCGTCGAGGAAGTCGTCCACCAGGATCGGATCGGCGCCCGCCGGCAACGACAGCTTGTAGGTCTGGCGCGACTCGATCGAACCGATGACCGTCGTGCCGGGAAACGCCTGGTTGATGGCGTTGAGAAACGACGCCAGCGAGGTGGACGGCGCCAGTCGCGTCAGAGCCTCGTCGGGCACGAGCGGATCGACGCCCGGCCCGGGCGGCACCTCGCCGAGCGCGAACGCCGACGGCGCCACGCCGATCGCGAGGAGAACCGAACAAACGAGTCGAACCGCGAGCAAATGGTTTCGCATGAATGGGATCATGATGCACCTGTGATGATGAACGGCGCCCATAGGACCGGATGTGGACGCTCGGCGCGAAGCGCGAGTTGGGCGGCCCGCAGCGCTTCGCTGGGGCGAAGCGACGAGCCGTTGGGACCGCCGAGGAGGCCGTGATAGAAGTGATCCATGAGCGCCGCGGTGCTGGAATCGCTCGTGGTCCAGAGGCTGGCGAGGACGGCCCCGGCGTTGGCCGACAGGAAGCCCCGCAGGAGTCCGAGGAGTTCGTCGCCGTCCGACACCAGATTGCATCCCGTCTCGCAGCCGCTGAGCGTGACGAGATCGGCTTGCAGACGCAGCCGGGCGATGTCGCGCACAGTCAGCCAGCGGTCGGCCATCAGGAGACCGGACGAGAGCGGCGAGGTCGGCGAGAAGCGGCCGTGACAGGCGAAGTGGAGGATCCGCGCGTCCCCGATGCCGGCGGTGACCCGTTCGACCGTCGCCTCGTCGCCGATGAAGACGCGATCGGCGCCGAGCCGCCGGGCCACCGAGCGGGCCTCCGCCGGAATCAGCGGGGCCGCGGCGTCGCCCACCCCGATGACCGCAGCGCCTTGGGCACGGGCCGAGGCTGGCCGGCGGGCCGCATGCACGAACACGCCCGCGGAGGGGCAGACGGCGATCTCGAAGCGGTCGATGAGATCGACGCCGCTCGACGCGGTGCGTCCCTCGCGGAGCGCGTGGAACGGCACGAGGTGAAGCGGGCCGTGCGGCACCACGATCAGGCGGCGAACGGCGGACGAATCGGCGCCCATCGCCGACAGCACCGGCGCCGCGATCGCCTCGTGCAGCGCCATCAGCTCGAGCCGCGCGTCTTCGAGCAGACGAGCCGCCCGCGGCCCCGCGAGAGCGCCGGGACGAAGCGCCTTGCCGATCTGGAAGCGCAGGCGACTCACGCGGTCCGCGACCCGCGCGTGGTCGGAAACGGAACGCACGAGGCGCACGGAATGGCGATCGACGATCCACGCCATGAGTTCGCGGCCGGCAAGGAAGTACTCGACCAGGATCGTCTCGGCGTCAAGTGCGGACTGCACCGCTTCGACGTCCGCCGGGACCGCCAGGGCCATCGCGCCGGGCTCGGTGGCCGCCAGCCGGTGCTCGATGCGGGAGAGCTCCCGCTCGTGCTGGCGCACGCGATCCTGCCACGCGAGGTCGGCGACCACCCGCTGATCCTGCTCGCCCTCGCCCGCGAGTCGGGAGTAGAGCGCGTTGAGCTCGGCCTGCAGCCGGGCCGCCTCGGCCGCCAGCGACCGGATCTCGGGATCGTCCGCGTCGGCGAGTCCGGACGTGAAGTTCTCAACCGCACCGCGGATCAGCTCCAGGAGCGATCGGCTCTTCGCCCGCTCGACGACCGCGAACGCCTCGGCGGCCGCATTCGATCCGCCGCGCTCGAGCAGGGCGCCAACCAGGTCTTCGTACAGCGCCACGCGATCCCCGAGGAACGCGGCGCGGAGGCGGTCGGCGCGAAACGAGCCCCGCACCTGCTCCACGAGTTCCAGCGCCCCGCGATAGCGGTCGATGGCGGCGGTGACCTCGCCTCGAAGACGACGAATCCGCCCCTGGGCGTGGAGCAGGTCCGCCATCAACGTGGGGATGCCAAGCGCCGCCACCGACGCGATCGCCTCGGCGAGGAGCCGGTCGGCCCCGTCGAGGTCGCCTTGCTCGATGGCCACGTTCGCCAGGTGGAAGCGTGCCGATGCGCTCCCGGACGGCTGGTCGGCGAGCGCCGCCAAGGCGCCCTCGAGGAGCGCGGTGGCGGCTCCGAAGTCGCCGGCTCGCGCGGCCTGTTCGCCGAGGATCAGGTCCACGCGGGCCCGGGCGGTCCCGTGTCCGAGCTCGTCGAAGATCGCTGCCGCGTTCTCGAGGTCGGCGGTGGCCTCGGCCGAGCG
>JAGQOG010000248.1 GCA_020427695.1 Phycisphaerales bacterium | reverse complement strand
CAGGATCTCCGCCTGTTCGTCGCCGGACAGGTTGGACCCTCCGTCTACGAGCAGCCGGCGGAATCGGTGTTCGCTGGCCGCCGGATCGGCGTAGTTCCAGAGCGCGTCGAGGGATGCCGAGGGCGCCTTGCGGCTCTTCCCCCCGTTGGCGTCTTTCATGGTCGTTCCCTGCCCCGCATGGTGTGCGCCGATCGTTCTCTCACGGCACCGTGAGCACGATCTTGCCCTGGGTATGGGTCGTGCGGAGGTGCTCGTGTGCCTTGCCCGCATCAGCAAGCGGGAAGGTGCGGCTCACGTGCGGCTTCAACTTCCCCGCGTCGATGAGCGAGGCGATCTCCGCCAGTTGCGCACCATCGGGCTGAACCAGCATGCCCGCACCCCGGGCGCCGCGGGCGGCGAGCTTCGCCTGGTCGGGCTGGCCCACGATCGACACCAGGAATCCTCCGGACTTCAGCACGCCGTACGAACGCTCGAGGTTCTCGCCTCCGATGCTCTCGAGCACCACGTCCATGTCCTTGGCGATCTCCTCGAAGCGCTCGTTCCGGTAGTCGATCACGACATCGGCGCCGAGCGCCTTCAGGAAGTCGCGATCCTCGCCGGCCGCGGTGGCGTAGACCGTCGCGCCCCTCGCCTTCGCGAGCTGCACCGCGAAGTGTCCGACGCCCCCGGCTCCTCCGTGCACGAGCACACGCTGACCGGGCTTGATTCCCGCGTGGTCGAAGAGGGCCTGGTACGCGGTGAGCGCGGCCAGCGGAACGCTCGCGGCCGCGTTGGCATCGATCGACTTGGGCGCTCGGGCCAGATCCTTGGCCGGCACGGCCACGAACTCCGCGTAGCCGCCGCCCCGACGCAGCGACAAGTAGGCGAACACGGGGTCGCCTGGCGCGAATCCTTCCACGCTCGGCCCCGCCCGCTCGACGACGCCGGCCACATCGAACCCCAGCACGAACGGCGGTGTCGGGGCCATGCCCTTGAGGTATCCCTCGCGGATCTTCCAATCGACGGGATTCACGCCCGCCGCGCGAACGCGCACCAGCACTTCCCCCGCCGCCGGCGTTGGCGCCGCGATCGTGTCGAGATGCAGGACGTCCGGACCGCCGAAGGCATGCACCCGAACGGCCTTCATGGTGGCCTCGCTCGGGCCGGAGATGGGCGCATCCATCCCCGGCGCGGCGGCGGCCAGCAGGCAACCGGCAACGGGCGCGATCCACGCCCGCCGGGCGAGGATTCCGATGGGGAAGGGTCGCATGAATCGTGATCTCATGCCGCAAGGGTAGGTCGAACCGTCCGTGGCGTGGGTGCCGCGCCGGGCTCGCCTTCCATCGTGTGCTCGAGTGCGCCCGCTGCCGGTCCCACCCGCGCTCCGGCGGACCCCTCCGCGCCACATCGTCTATAAGACGCCCATGCAAGGCGAGTCTGGCGATGGCGTGGTCTGCCGCGTGTGCGGACGATCGTTCCCCGCTTCCGAGATGATGGGTGCCGGCGCGGTTCGGCACGCGGTCGCCGATCGGATCCGGCGCGACCATCCCGAGTTCAACGACGCCGACTCGGTGTGTTCGGCCTGCAACGCCCGCTACCGGGCGGAGTACGTGCGGTCGCTGCTCGAGGACGAGCGCGGCGATCTCTCGGCGCTCGACGAGCAGGTGGTGGCGGCCCTGCGCGACCAGGAGCTGGTGGCGGCGGACGTCAACGTGGAATTCGGAGAGCACTTGACCGTCGGACAACGCATCGCCGATCGAGTGGCTGCGTTCGGCGGAAGTTGGACCTTCATCATCCTCTTCGGGGTGGTGATCGTCGGGTGGATGGCGCTGAACGCAGGGCTGCTGCTCGCGCGGCCGTTCGATCCCTATCCGTTCATCCTGCTCAACCTCGTGCTCTCCTCGCTGGCGGCCGTCCAGGCGCCGGTCATCATGATGAGCCAGAATCGCCAGGCCGCGAAGGACCGGATGCAGGCGGAGTACGACTATCGCGTGAACCTGAAGGCGGAGCTGGAGATCCGTCTCCTTCACACGAAGCTCGATCAGCTCCTGACGCACCAGTGGCAGCGCCTCATCGAGATCCAGCAGCTTCAGATGGACCTCATGGAGGAGGTCGGTCGTCGGAACGAACGCCGCGACAGCGAGGATGGCGACCGTCACGGCGGGGCGTGAACGTGACGGATCCGCCCTTCGGTCCGGGTTTCTCGCCTTTCCCGCGTGACGGCACGATCCCGGTATGGCATCCTGTGAAGGAACGACGCCCGTCTCAGCAGGAAGGAACCCCCATGCGTATCTCCACTCCGGATGCCGTCGATCTCCGTTCTCGGACCCGCGCCGTCGCCGCGACCGCCGGTGTTGTGGCGCCGGTCCATCGAGCGCTCCTGGCCGTCGGCCTGGCCTTGGCCGTCGCGGCAGTCGCTCCCGGGGCAGCGCCGTCCGCCGACGGGGCGAAGGCGTCGGATGTCGGGCGCTCGAGTGCCGCGAGGTCGGCGACCGGCATGGATCGCGATCGGGCTCGTGCCAACCGACAGGCCGCCGCCGACGGCCAGGTCGATCGGCGCATGTCGGAAATGCGCCGGCAGATCTTCGCCGATCTGCGCCAGCGGGTGCGGGCCGAGAATGCCGACCCGGAAACGGCGCGGCGGATGCTCGAGATGATCGACCGCATGGAGCGCGACATGGCGAAGGCCGAGGCCCAGCAGAGGTCGCGCGCCCGCTCCTCCGACCAGGCGCGCGGGCAGTCGTCGCAGTCGGCGACCGACCACGACCATTCGAGCGCATCGGACTCGTCATCGTCGTCCGACAGCGCCTCCGACTCCGCGTCCGCAAGCGACCGTTCCAGCGACTCCGACTCGTCCAGTTCCCACTCGTCGGACAGCCAGTCGAGCCGATCGAGCTCGTCGAACTCGAGCTCCGATCGGGCGGGTTCCTCCCAGCGCGGTTCCCAGCGGAACGGTTCGGCGACGAGCGGCTCGAGCCGCAACGGCTCGTCGAACGGGAAGTCGTCGCAGAGCGGAGGGTCCCGAAGCGGTTCCCCGAAGCGTCCGACCCGCGGCTCGACGGGCAGCGGCAGTTCCACCGGCAGCGGCTCCTCGCAGGGTCGCTGAGCAGGCTCGTTCCCGGAAGGAATCACGAACCACGGGACCGCCACCGATCGTCGGTGGCGGTCCCGGTTGTCTGAGCGAAGCGTGCTCGCGTTCCCTGGCGGTGAGGACGATCGTCGTCAGTTGGTGACGCACGGTCCCCAGCCGGCCAGCATCAGTCCCAAGTCGGCCCCGTCCACCATTCCGCTGTCGTCGAGGTCCGCATCCTGGTTCGCACTGCCCCACGCGGCGAGAAGAAGCCCAAGGTCGGCGCCGTCCACCACGCCGTCGTTGTTGAGGTCGGGCGGGCAGAGCGTCGGCAACGGCGTGATGCAGATCTCCGACGCGATGATGTTGTCCTGGCTGAACCCGTAGATCGTGATCGCGCCCTGGCCGCCCGGGTACTCGGGGTCGAGCACGTCGAAGATGGGGTTGCCGTCGCGCGTGACCACGATGTGTCCGGGCTCGAGCTCGACCACGAAGTGGTACACCGTCCCGGCGACCCATCCGCCGCCGGCCGGTCCGGCGATGGTCGAGACGCCGATCCCGTCGGTGCCGCCCCAGAGCCCGTCCCACGTGTACGACCCGTTGATCCGCTTGATCTTCAGCCCCTGTTCGGCGACGTCGTCGTTGATCGCGGTCGGCTGGCCCCAGTTGAAGGACTGGGTGCTCTTCTTCCAGTCCAGGAGGTAGGAGTGGGTTCCGTCGAGGTAGGAGAATCCGAAGCCGATGAGGTCGTCGTCGCCGGTGCCGGCCGCGACGCTGAGATCGAATTCGATGGTGGCCGTCGGGGCGAGCGTGAAGTCGCTCACGAACCAGCCGGGGTGGACGGATGGGCTGCTCACCTGTTCGTCCAACCGCACGCTGGTCGGCGTCGGATTCGACGCCGCCCAGTCGTTGTCGGGATCGAAAAGCGTCCAGCCGGTCAAGTCCAAGGGTGGCGAGGCAACGGCGGATGCGGTTGCAAGCAGCACCCCGATCCCGGCAACTCGGCGAATTCCGCGCAGCGTCAACGTCGACATGGTCCTTCTCCCTTGCTTCTGATGTCGGATGGTGGAGACCCCTCGGCCCCGTCGACTCTATTGTCGCTCCCGGGCCTGAGGAAAGTCGCGCCCGCGGCGGACTTCGCCCAACGCAGCCCTGCAAACGGAATCGCCCCGATCCTTGCGGACCGGGGCGACTCGGGCGTGTGATCCGGCGATTCAGGTCGGCGAACGCATCAGCCCCAGTTGCCGAGGAGCAGGCCCAGATCGGAGCCGTCGACGGTGCCGTTGCCGTCGAGGTCCGCCGGGCAACCGGCGCAGGCGCCCCAGCTGCCGAGCAGCAGGCCGACATCGGCCCCATCGACGATCCCGTCGCCGTTGAGGTCGCCCACGACCGTCTTGGGCGTCTCGCAGGGCGTCCCCGGCGGGGTCACGCATCCGCCCGGGGGCGACGCGATGAACCCGTACGCGGCCGCGGCCGTCCAGCCGCAGACCCAGTTGCTGGTCGAGCTGAAGCCGCCGCGGTACATGGCGGGCGTGAAGAATCCGTCGTTCGGAGCGGCGGCGACGCTGGTCGTCGCCTGGTTCTTGGCCCGGGGATCGAGGCCGATGACGCGGAGCTGCGTGGTGCCGCCCTTCGTCACCGGCGCCGCGCGGGTGATCGAGACGATCGGCTGATTGACCTCCTCGAAGCCCGGGATGAGGACGTTGTTGTTGCTGGCGATGTACTCGGGCGTGCCGGGGACCACGCCGCGCGCCTGCGCCTCGGTGTAGGCGGACGGCGAGAGGTTGCGGAAGAACACGCTGTCGGTGATCGACGCGAGCTTGCCCGAGGTCTGCGCCTGGTAGAACATCGCGGGATTCGGGCACGCGTTGACCGTGGAGTACACGTTGTAGTTCGTGGTCCAGGTGGCCGGCCACGACAGGGTGCCGTTGAAGCCGTAGCCCTGCGAACCGTCGCCGTCCACGTTGTCGAAGCTCACCAGGCGGTCGCCGAGGTCCATGAAGATGCAGTTGTGGTACTGCACGCGAGCGTTGTCGCGCCAGGCCGTGCCGTGGTCGCCGGCGCCGGGAACCGGCTGACCGATCACGGTGAAGTTGTAGATGTTCGCGGTGGTGACCGGCTGGGCGTCGGAGTTCTCGGCGCCGTCCGTCTCGAAGTTGTTGTCGCCGACGCCCGAGCCCTGCGCCGCGTCGAGGCTGTAGCCCTGGACGATGAGACCGAACTGCGCCTTGCCGCGCCAGCCCTGGTCGATGTCGAAGCTGTCGTCGCCCACGTTCCAGATGCTGATGTACTTCAGGTTGACGGTTCCGCCCCAGATCTCGATGCCGTCGTCGACGTTGTTCATCACCTCGACGTACTGGATGTCGGTGCCCCGACCGATGCCGCCGAGCGAGAGGCCGTTCAGCTCGTTCGCCAGGCCGAGCACGCGTCCGCCGTAGCGGAGCGAGAGGAACGAGATGCATCCGCTGTCGTCGTCGTCGTCGCCGCCGCCGTAGAGCGTGTTCGGGTCGCCCACGAAGTCGGGGGTGAGGCCTTCCATCGGAGACACGTTGTTCGCGTTGCACGTCGCCGTGTTGCCGGCGACGAACGAGTTCGAGATGAAGGCACGACCCATGATGGTCAGGTTGCCCCACTCGTTGGCCGCCTCCCGCCAGGTGGTGAAGTTGTCGTTCTTCGATGTCATGATCACGGGGTTGGCGAACGTCCCGTTCACGAAGATCCGCGCCCCGCGGGTCACCGCGAGGCTGCCGCCGCCGTTGGCCGATGGGGTGCTGGCGACGATCGTCCCCGGCTCGATGGTGAGGGTCGCCCCGGGAAGGACGTAGATCTGCTTGGTGAGGTTGTAGGTGTTGCCCGACGTCCAGGTCGTGGACGTGGCGATGTTCTGCGAGACGAGGACTTCGGCCGCATTGACGCTGGCGGCTCCGGCCACGATCCCCGCGGCTCCGACGATGACTCTTGCGCTGGCGCGATTCATGAGCACAGACTCCCGTTGAGATGTTCACAGGACCCGATTCATCCGCAATCCCGTCGTGCGTTGCGGTGAGGCCCGACGGGTGGGAGGCTACGGCGGGAGTGTGAGCATCCGATTGGGGGAGCGCCTTTGTTCGGTTTCACCGCCGGCATCGACCGGGCGCCGCATGGCCGCGGGCAATCGAGCGCGCGGAGGCGGACGGGCGGGCGAGCGCCCCGATTGTGAAGAGAGCGCACATGTTGGCCTTAGCGCCGTCGTTGCGCAATCGTCGCTTGACCCTGACCGACGGCCAATACGCTCCTGCCCTCGACGCCAACGGGCGACGACCATTGCCGGGCGTCAATCGCGGCGCCGGCCCCCCCGAACGCTCACCACCCTGCCATGAATGTGAAGCCGAGCCGTGCGCTGCTGTTGACGGGAACCTCGCTGATGGTTGCGGGGGCGATTCTCCTTCGGACCGCGAATGCGCAGGACGCCGGCGCTTCGCCGAACCCGGCGCCCACCGTTTCCGCGAGGATCGAGAAGACGTCGCCGCGGGCGGAGCCCGAGCCCACGCGCAACAGCTGCGCGACCCCATGCGAGGACGGTCTCCCGCCGGAGGCTGCCCTCGCCGAGTTCCAGACAAGGCTCCTCCAAATGGCCTTCCGGACGGCCTCCGCGATCCCGAACGAGCCGCACATCAAGGACCGTTCCCGCGCGCAAGAGAGGGTGATCGCGACGTGCCTCGAGCTCGACCAGCCTCGCCTGGCGTCGGAGCTCGTCCCGAAGATCGCCAACTGGCGGCGGGGCGCGTGCGATGCCGACCTGGCGTTCTATTGCGCCGAGCACAAGTGCACCGGCAAGGTGCAGCAGTACCTCGACGCCGCCGAGCGGATCGCCGAGGAATCGTCGGACTGGCGCCGCGATCGCATCCGGGTGAAGATCGCCCAAACGTACGCCTTGCTCGGCCGGGAGGAGGAGGCGGCATCCTTCGAGGCGGGCGTGGTCGACTCGGAGTCGGGCAAGGTCGAGCGGGTTCGGGCCCGCTCGGATGGGACGATCTCGCTTGACGACCGGATCCTGGCGTTGGACGCGGTCGTTGCCACCGGCAACTTCGAACTCACCCGGAACGCCCTCTGGACGTACGCGGAACTCTTCGATCGGCACTTCGACGACGAGACTCGGCGGACGGAACTGGAGGCTCGCATCAAGTCCGCGTGGACCAAGGTGCCGGTGATGGTCCGCATCGACGTCCTGGCCGCGCTGGCCAACGCCGCCCTGGAGCATCGCGACCAGTCCGCCGCCCATGCGCTGGCGGTGGAGATGGGGGCGATGGTGGACGACCATCGGTGGACCGCCGAGTACGAGGTTCCGCTTCGGGCGAGAGTCGCCGGTCTCATGGCCCGCGCTGGCGATCCGGAAGAGGCGCGGCGGAGGAACGAGGCTGCCCTGGCGGCATTCGATGCCGGCCGCCAAACGATCGCGGACGTCTTCCGGGCCGAGGCGCTGCGACCGGTCGCGGAGGCGTACTGGGCGATGGGCGACCAGTCCGGCGCGCTGGCCGTGTACCGCAGGGTGGTGGAGGCGGGGGTGGAGAATCCGAATTCGCGGCCGCGTGCGATCGATCTCTCCGCGACGTGCTGTTCGCTTGCCGTTCAGGGGATCGAGCCCGACGAGGCCCTCTGGGAACGACTCCGCCAGATTGCCGACGGATTGGGCGATCCATGGTGAATCGCCGCTCGAAGGGCCGACGCGGCTGGACGTCGGGGACCTTCGCCACCGTTGCCCTGGCCGCGGCCTCGGTCGCGACCAACGCTGCGCCGCAACAGGCGGGCTCGATTCGCGGCCTCGTCCTCGACAAGGACTTCGACGCGCCGCTGGCATTGCCGCAGGTCACCATTTCCGAGACGGGGCAGAAGGTCACCGGAACCGAGGAGGGCACCTTCGTCTTCGGAGAGATCCCGCCTGGCACCTACACCCTCGTCTTCTCCAAGGACGGATTCGCCCGCCAGATCAAGGCGAACGTGGTGGTGTCCGCCGGACAGCTCACCGAAGTGGATGCCGCCCTGTCCGGCGAGTTCACCGACATGGACGAGTTCATCGTCCAGGACCTCCAGATCGGCGGCGGCACGGAGGCGGGTCTTTTGCGGCTTCGACTCGAGAGCCCCGCGCTCATGGACTCGATCGGGGCGGATCTGATCAGCCGCGCCGGTGCCAGCGATGCGGCCGCAGCGCTTCGGCTGGTGTCGGGGGCGACGGTCCAGGACGGCAAGTACGCGGTGATCCGCGGTCTTCCCGACCGCTACGTGAACACCCAGCTCAACGGCGTGCGGTTGCCGACGGCCGACGAGGACAAGCGGGCGGTCGATCTCGAACTGTTCCCGTCCGCGGTGATCGAGAGCATCCAGGTCAGCAAGACCTTCACCCCCGACCAGCAGGGCGACGCCTCCGGCGGAGCCGTCAATGTGCTTCTCAAGGGCATTCCGGTCGAGACGGCGGTCAACTTCAAGCTGCAGGTCGGCTTCAACACGCAGGTGAAGGACAGCACCTTCCTCTCCTACAAGGGTGGAGGCGTGAACTACTGGGGGAAGGACGACGGCGGCCGCAATCCGCAGCTCGACAAGCTCGGCGAGAACTGGGACGGGGCGGTGGGGGTGTCGTCCGCGGATGCGCCGGTCAACTACAAGTGGGCGTTCGATGCGGGCGGGCGCTACGAGGTGGACGACGGGATCACGATCGGCGGGTTCGCCAGCGTCTTCTACGAGCAGGCCGCGCAGTTCTACGACAACGGCGTTGACAACTCGTACTGGGTCACGAACCCCGGCGAAGGACTTGTTCCCGAGACGAGCCAGGGCACGCCGGAAGACGGCGACTTCAAGACGTCGCTCTTCGATGTCACCAAGAGCGCCCAGGGCGTGCGATGGGGCACCCTCCTGACCGGCGGGATCGAGACCGAGCACAACAGCTTGAGCGTGGGCTACCTGTACACCCGGCTGGCCGACGACGTCGTGACCCTGGCGCAGGACACGAACGGGAAGGCGTACTTCTTTCCCGACTACGACCCCAACGATCCCTCGAGCCCCGGGAACCAGCCGGAGAACCGCTTCGCGGCACCGTATCTCCGCACGCAGACGCTCGAGTACACCGAGCGGACCACGCAGGCGCTCATCTTCAACGGGAAGCACGCGCTTCCGATCGACGGCTTCGACCTGGGCGACCACTTCCGCGTGCTGCCTCCGGAACTGGATTGGACCATCTCCCGGAGCTCCGCCACCCTCTACCAGCCGGACAAGCGCCAATTCGGGGCCCAGTGGCTGGCCGACTCGCTGAATCCCGGCTTCCCGCCGTTCCTGCCCCCGTTCACCACGCCGGCCACGTACTTGCCCTACAAGCCCGACGCCAACTTCACGCTCGGCAACCTCCAGCGGATCTGGAAGAACATCGTGGAGGAGAGCGAACAGTACGCCATCAATCTCAAGCTCCCCTTCGAGCAGTGGACGGGCACCGAGGGCTATCTCAAGTTCGGATGGTTCGACGATCACGTGACCCGGACGTTCGATCAGAACAGCTACAGCAACTTCAACGACAACTCCGGCTACGAGTCCGACTTCGACAACTTCTGGAGCACCGTCTTTCCGGAGCAGGACCACCCCATCACGGACGGCCCTCCGTTCGTCGATGTCGACTACGACGGCGACCAGCGCATCTCCGCCCTGTACGCGATGGCGGACGTGCCGCTGACGTCCTACTTCAAGCTGATCGGCGGGGCGCGCTTCGAATCGACCAAGATCTCGATCGAGAACTTCCCGGAGGAGGACGCGGTGTGGTTCCCGCCGGGCGCGATCTCGCCGGTGAACCTGGCCCCCGGAGATGCCGACGTCTCGCTCGACCAGGACAACACCCTGCCGTCGCTCGGATTCGAGTTCCAGCCGATCGAGGAGGTGATCTTCCGCGGATCGTGGGCCCAGACCATCGCCCGTCCCATCTTCCGTGAGCTCACCCCGATCATCCAGCAGGAGTATCTCGGCGGCCCGATCTTCATCGGCAATCCCGCCCTTGGGCTGAGCACGCTGAACAACTACGACCTTCGTCTCGACTACGTTCCCTACGAAGGCGGGCTGCTCTCGGTCTCGTGGTTCCGCAAGGACATCAAGAACCCCATCGAGAACGTGCAGAAGGTGGCGGGGTTCACCTACACGACGCCGGTCAACTACCCGAGCGGGCGCCTGACCGGGTGGGAGTTCGAGGTTCGCCAGAGCCTCGGCCACTTCTGGGAAGGACTCGAGGGACTGTCGCTCGGCGGAAACGCGACCCTGATCCAGTCTGAAGTGAAGCTGCCGGAGGACGAGGCGGCCGGATTCGAGCTTCCCAACATCATGGCGCCGATGGCCTCCCGCAACATGACGAACGCGCCGGAGTACCTCTACAACCTCTACGTCGCATTCGACTCCGTCGAGAGCGGCACCCAGATCGGGCTGTTCTACACGGTCAAGGGAGACACGCTGCTGGCCGGAGCCGGCCAGACGGACGGCAACTTCGTTCCCGACGTCTACCAGACCGAGTTCGGGACACTGAACCTCACCATCTCGCAGAAGCTGGGCGAGTTCCTCAAGCTCACCTTCCAGGCCAAGAACCTCACCAATCCGACCTTCACCGAGGTCTATCGCTCGCCGTACATCGGGGCGGACGTGACCAAGCGCTCCTTCTCCCTCGGCATCGACTTCTCGATCGCCCTGAGTGCGAGCTTCACCTTCTGACCTCGGTGCCGGCGTTCGATCAGCGGAGCATCACGATGAACAAGACAATCGGCGGAACGAATTCACTCGTCGGTGGCGGGCGGTCCGGAGCACGACCCGCTTCCCCGCGCGTCCGCAGTCGCACGGGCTGGCTCTACGGGCTGCCGTTGGCGGTCGCGCTGGGACTCGCCTTCGCCGGATCCCCCGTCGCAACCGGAGTCGCGCCCGCGGACAGCGCGGCCGAGCAGCTCAACGGCACCCGCACCGTCCTCGAGAAGTGGGTCGAGACGCGTCGGATCATCTCCAAGGAGCGTCGCGACTGGGCCCAGAACCGCGAGCTGCTCACCGATCGGATGACCATCGTGCAGCGCGAGATCGACTCGCTTCGCGCGAAGATCGCCGACATCGAAGGGAGCATCACCGAGGCCGACACCAAGCGAGCAGAGCTCGTGGCGGAGAACGAGCGGCTCGAGGAAGCCTCGGCGGCGCTCGAGTCGATGGTGACGGGATTCGAGCAGCGGACGCGCGGCCTCCTGGCGCGTCTGCCCGGCCCGATTCGCGAGTTGGTGAAGCCGTTGAGCCAGAGCATCCCGGACGACCCCAACGACACGAAGCTGTCCCTCTCGGAGCGGTTCCAGAACGTGATCGGAATCCTGAACGAGATCAACAAGTTCAACGGGCAGATCTCCGTCACGAGCGAGCTTCGCGAGCTGCCGGACGGGTCGTCGGCCGAAGTGACCGCCATGTACATCGGCATCGGTCAGGGCTACTACGTGGGCGGCAACGGGACGATCGCGGGCGTCGGCAGCGCGACCGCCGACGGCTGGGTCTGGACGCCTGCCAACGACGCCGCCGGCTCGATCGCGGAGGCGATCGCGATCCTCAAGGGCGAGCAGGTGGCGCACTTCGTGAAGCTGCCGGTCCGCATCGACTAGAAAGACGAGGAAACCACCATGAAGCACCTGCATGCACGCAATCTCCTCGTCCTCGGCGTGTTCCTGCTCCTGGCGACGCCGGTTCGGGCCCAGTCCCAGGATCCGGCCGCGGGGTCGGGTTCCTTCTCCAGCGCTGCCGCGGATCTCGAGCGGCGACTCGAGGAGAGCATCGCGGAGCTCAACGCCCTGCGGGAACAAATCGCCAACGACACGATTCCGCAGAGCCGGCAGCTCAACGAGTTGGAGAGCGAGTTGGGGGACGTCCGCCAGGAGTTCCAGCAGGCCTCGCGGCTCCTGGACACCCGGACGCTCGACCTGAGCAACCTGCGGACGGAGATCAAGCGGCGGGAGGAGGAGTCGACCTACCTCTCCAACCTGCTCACGGAGTACCTCCAGAAGTTCGAGTCGCGCCTGCACATCGCGGAACGCCAGCGCTATGCCGCTCCGCTTGAGACCGCCAGGCTGGCGCCGGAGAACACGAACCTTTCGGCCCGCGAGATCTACGAGGCGCAGGTCGGCTTGTTGACCGCGTCGCTCGACCGGCTCGAGGACGCACTGGGCGGAACGGCCTTTCCGGGCACGGCGGTCGATGCGAGCGGTCGGGTGAACCCCGGCACGTTCGTCATGATCGGCCCCGCCGCGATCTTCCGGAGCGCCGACGGCAGCCAGGTCGGCACCGCGGAAAACCGGCTCGGCTCCCTGGAGCCGGCGCTGATCGCGTTCGCCGGTCCGGAAGAGGCGGCCGCTGCGGCTGCCGTGATCGGTGCGTCGCGCGGCGACTGGCCGCTCGATCCCACGCTTGGCAGCGCCCACAAGATCGAGGCCACGAAGGAAACGCTCTGGGAGCACATCCAGATGGGCGGGCCGGTGATGGTGCCGATCGGCATCCTCGCTGGAGCCGCGCTGCTCGTGGCCCTGTACAAGTGGCTCGCACTTTCGTTCGTGCGGCGCCCCTCGCGGAAGCGGCTCAAGTCCCTGCTGGATGCCGTGGCGCGGAACGATGCCCCGGCGGCAGCCGTCCAGGCGAAGGCGATGGGCGGTCCCGCGGGACGGATGTTGTCGGCCGGCGTTCAGCATCTCGACGAGCCGCGCGAGCTGATCGAGGAGGTGATGTACGAGTCGATCCTCACGACGCGTTTGAAGCTCCTTCGCTTCCTGCCGTTCATCGCGATTTGCGCCGCGTCGGCGCCGCTTCTCGGCCTGTTGGGCACGGTGACGGGAATCATCAACACGTTCAAGCTCATTACGGTCTTCGGCTCCGGCGACGTGAAGACCCTCTCGAGCGGCATCTCCGAGGCGCTCATCACCACCGAGTACGGCCTCATCGTGGCCATCCCGTCGCTCCTGCTGCACGCGTTCCTCTCGCGGAAGGCGAAGAACGTGATCGATCACATGGAGATGTCGGCCATGGCGTTCCTGAACCAGGTCGGGAAGGTCCAGCACGATCGGAGCGCTGCCGAGGAGCGCCGCACGCCTCGCGCCGACCGCTCCGAAGGCAAGCCGGCTCCGGACGAGGGCCGGCGGCAGACGGCGGACGATGTGAAGGAGATCCTCGCCGAACTCCTCGCGCCGGCGGTGGCAGGAAAGTCGTCGTACTCGACAGCGCGAGCGGAGTGACCACCTGATGCCGACCACGGATGTCATTCTCGAAAGGGCCGAGGCCCTCTTGCGTCAGGCCTACTCCATCTGGTTGGCCGGCGGCTGGGCCATGGCGGCGATTGCCTTCGTGGCGCTGGTGATGTTCGGCGTCGGCGTGAACATGCAGCTCCGGCTCCGCGGCAAGCGGTTCCTCTCCGTTCCCGAGCGCCGGTGGAGGCGGTGGATCGAGCATCCCGACGAGCGCCGGGGGCCGGTGGGGGAGCTGCTGGAGGTGGCCACCCAAGGACGGACGATCGAGGAGACCGCATCCTTCTTCAACGAGATCCAGGCGGCCGAGATCGTGCCCTTCGAGCGCGACCTGCGGGTGATGAAGGTTTGTGTGACCGCGGCGCCGCTGCTCGGACTGCTTGGCACCGTGATGGGCATGTTGACCACGTTCGGCGCCCTGGCGTCCGGATCGGGGGGCGAGAAGACCATGGCGATGGTGGCGGGAGGCATCTCCGAGGCCCTCATCACCACCGAGACGGGACTGGTCATCGCCTTGCCCGGCCTGTTCATGCAGTACCAACTGGCCCGGAAGTACGAACGCTACAAGGCCTTCCTGGCCCACTTGGAGACGGTGTGCACGCAACGCGTGCACCGACAACGGAATCACAACCGACTGGCGGCCTGAGGCAGGCGGACCGCGACACACCGATTGCGAGGCACCATGGGACGACTTCGTGGATTGACGGCGGACGAGGGCAGCGATGCGGGGATCGACATGTCCCCTCTGATCGACTGCGTGTTCATCCTGCTCATCTTCTTCATCGTGACGACCACCTTCGTGGAGGAGTCGGGTGTCGAAGTGGACAAGCCGCAGGCCGCCTCGGCGGTCCGGTTGGAGAAGACCAGCATCCTGATCGGACTCACCGCCAAGGGCGAGGTGATGGCCGCGGGACGGGAGATCGGATTCGGCGGCGTGCAGCCGCACGTCAAGCGGATCCTTCAGCGCGAGAACGTGCCGGTGGTGATCGAAGCCGACACCGAGGCGCCGTCCGGCCTGCTGGTCCGCGTGATCGATGAAGCCAAGCTGGCCGGCGCCACCAAGGTGAGCGTCGCGACGCGACAAGAGAGGCGCTAGGCAGGTGCTGCGATGACCGGACCAGCCGTGCGAACCCGGAGAAGGCCATCGGTCCTGGGACGCCTCGTG
This sequence comes from Phycisphaerales bacterium, assembly GCA_020427695.1. Lineage (GTDB taxonomy): Bacteria > Planctomycetota > Phycisphaerae > Phycisphaerales > SM1A02 > JAGQOG01. Next base: position 8,375 of record JAGQOG010000248.1, on the reverse strand, counting down.
CGCGGCGCCTTGAGCGCGCTTGGCGCCGTGCTGCTCACGCTCGCATTCTTTCTGGTGCTCCCGCTGATCCAGAGCATCAACAAGCCGCCCTCCACCGATCTGATCGTGCGGACGGTGGACACCACCGTCGTTCCGCCGCCCCCGCCACCTCCCCCGGAGGAGAAGAAGCAGGAGGAGGAGGAGCCGGACAAGCCGCCGGAACTCGCAGAGGACTCGCCGCCGCTCGATCTCTCCCAGCTCGAGCTGGCGCTCAATCCCGGATTCAGCGGCGACTGGGTGGGCGGAGACTTCAGCGTGAAGCTCAACGCCACGGCCGCGGCGGGGGACGACGTCGATGCGCTGTTCTCCCTCTCCGACCTCGACCAGAAGCCGCGCGTCGTGCATCAGCCGGCGCCGGTCCTGTCCCGGCAAGTGCGGCAGAAGTCGCCGGGAACGGTCTACGTGATCTTCGTTGTCGACCAGAGCGGTCGGGTGGAGAGTCCGACCGTGCAGCAGTCGAGCGATCCCGTGCTGGAGAGCGCCGCGCTGTCTGCCGTTCGGCAGTGGCGGTTCGAACCCGGCAAGCGCAACGGCAAGCCCGTGCGATTCCGCATGCGGGTGCCCATCACCTTCCCGAAGGACAGCTAGCGATGAACAGGTACAGCACCATCGTCATCCTCCTCACGAGCGCGGTCGGATCGGCCTCCACGGTGGCGGCCGCGACGCAGGCCACGGTGCCGAGCACCGGGTTTCGGATGAGCGGCGCCGAACTCGCGATCTGGAACGATCCCGCGTTCCAGAAGCAGTTCATCCAGAGCTATGTGGCCGAGACGGAGATCGAACCGCGCGTGACCGCCGACGAGATCAAGCAGATGCAGAAGGTGCTCGATCTGATCGCGGCGGACGACATGGACAAGGCCGCCGCCATGCTGGAGAAGCGACGCGGCGAGGCCGGAAGCGCCGTCTTCGACTTCACGTTGGCCAACATCTACTTCCAGCGCGAGCAGCTCGACCAGGCCGCGGTGCTGTACCGCGTCGCCGTCGAGAAGCACCCGAAGTTCCGGCGGGCCTGGAAGAACCTCGGTCTGATCTACGTCCGTCAGAGCGACTGGCCAAACGCGATTCCCGCTCTCAGCCGCGTGGTCGAGCTCGGTGGCGGGGATGCGATCACCTACGGTCTGCTCGGGTTCGCCTACTCGAACGTCGAGGACGATCTTGCCGCCGAGTCCGCCTACCGACAGGCGATCCTGCTCGATCCCGCCACGCTCGACTGGCAGATGGGACTCCTCCGCAGCTTCTTCAAGCAGGCTCGCTTCGCCGATGCGGTTGCGTTGTGCGACCGCCTGATCGAGAAGTTCCCGGATCGGGCCGACCTGTGGCTTCTGCAGGCCAACGCGTACATTGGCCTCGATCAGCCGCTTCGCGCCGCGGAGAACTACCAGATCGTGGATGGACTCGGCCAATCGACCGTTCAGAGCCTGAGCATGCTCGGCGACATCTACGTCAACGAGGAGCTCTACGAACTTGCCGTCGACACCTACATTCGGGCCATGGAGCTTGCCCCACGGCCCGACCCCGAGCGGGCGATCCGCGCCGCGAAGGTGCTGAGCGCGCGGGGCGAGTACGACCAGACGGGTCGGCTGATCGGCAGCATCCAGGCCGTCTACGGCGACCAGGTCCAGCCCGACGACCGCAAGGACCTGCTCAAGCTCCAGGCAAGGATTGCCGTGGCCAACGGGGCAGGCGACGAGGAAGCCCGCGTGCTCGAGGAAATCGTCGCCCTCGACCCGCTCGACGGCGAGGCACTCATCCTCCTCGGACAGCACAGCGTTCGGAACGGCGATGCGGAAAGGGCGGTCTTCTACTACGAGCGGGCCGCGAGCATGGAGAAGTTCGAAGCGGATGCCAAGGTGCGGCACGCGCAGCTCCTGGTCGGCCAGGGGAAGTACGCCGAGGCGCTGCCGCTGCTCCGGCGGGCCCAGTCGCTGAAGCCGCGCGACAACATCCAGCAGTACATGGAGCAGGTCGAGCGGGTGGCGAAGTCGCGGTCGTGACCGGACGTTCGGGGCCTCGTGCGTCGGGCGCCGTGGTCGATGTCACGGGTCGGGGACGCTCGCCACCGCGGTGGACGCGGCGGCGTGGGTCTCGTTCCACGTGCGAACGAGGCCGTCGACACGCGCAACCTGTTCAGGCGGGAGCTTCGCCGAGAGCCGATCGCGTCCCGCGCGGGCCGATTCGTCGCCGCGGTCGGCCCCAAGGCTGAACCACATGAGGGCGGTGGACTCGTCAAGCTCGACGCCGCGGCCGAGTTCGTACATCCGGCCGAGCCGAGCCTGCGCCCTCGCCAAGCCCTGCTCTGCGGCCAACGTGTACCACCGAGCGGCGGCCGCCGCGTCGCGATCCACGCCGTCGCCGCTCAGGCGGATCTGGGCGAGGTTCAGTTGAGCGACGGCGAGTCCCTGCTCCGCAGCCCGCTGCAGCCATCGCGCTGCCGCCACCTGGTCTTTGGGGACGCCTCTCCCGTCGTGAAGCAGCGCGGCCAGCGCGGCTTGGGCCAAGGCGAAGTCCTGCTCGGCGGCCAGCCGGTACCACTTCGCCGCCTCCGCGTCGTTCTTCTCGTCGCCGATGCCCTGTTCGAGCATCCATCCGAGGGTGAACTGCGCCCGGGCAACCCCCTGCTCGGCGGCGGCACGGTAGAGGTCGGCGGCGGCCTTGGCGTCCTTTGGCCCGACGAGGCCGTCGTGATGCATCGCACCCAGCAGGTACTGCGCCGAGGGTTCGCCTTGGGCGGCGGCTTGCTCGAACAGCTCGCGGGCCCGGTTCACATCGGGCGGGACGGCCTGGCCGAACATGTGCATCATGGCCAGGTTGCTTTGTGCGGCGGAGTGACCTTGAGCCGCGGCACGTTGGAACCACTCGACGGCCTGGGCGTGGTCCTTGTCCACACCGTGCCCGGTGTAGTACATCGCGCCGAGGTTCGTCTGCGCCGGCGCATAGCCCTGCGCCGCCGACAGTGCGTACCAATGCGCCGCGGCTGCTTCGTCGGCGGACGATCCCTGGCCGTTCTCGTCCATCAGGCCCAGCAGGAATTGCGCCTTGGCGTCGCCCTGGATCGCGAGCGGTTCCCAGGCGGATCGGGCCGCGGCGTAGTCGCCCCGGTCGAAGGCGCTCCAGCCGGCTTGAAGACCGGACGTGCAGCCCGTCAGCAGTCCGAGGCAAGGCAAGACAACGGCGACGAGAGCGCGCGAAGCCGAACGGGTGGCGAGGATCATGTCCTCACCTATCGGAACGTCGATGGGGCCGGTTGAGCCTGCCGGTCACGGTTTCCGACGCCGGTCAAGTGCCGGGCAACCGGATCTCGCTCCGCTTGCCGAGTCCCGCCTCGTTGTTGAGGTAGTGCACGCGATCCGGAACGAACGCGTAGAGACGGGTGCGGGAGCGGGCCAGAAAGCGATCGAGATCGAGGGCGTCTCCCGCGAAGAGATCGCGCACGGTGGGGAACCTCGCGACGTATCGGGCGAATGCGGCGCTGGTCCTGGGCCCAAGGGGCGTCTCCTCCACGCGTCCCTCCATCTGCAATCCCTCGATCCGGCGCCAATCGTCGCTGTCACGGAAGATTGCCGCAGCGCACCGCCGTGCACGCCGTGCGGCACCGATGTGTCGACTGCCAGGGCTGGAGAAGAAGTGGAAGCGCCGATCGTCGTAGAGGTAGTAGACCGGCGCGCACCAGGGGTCGGGATCGGCCGTGGACAGAACCAGCGTCCGCTGGGACTCGATCAACTGGACCGCCAATCGAGGCGCGGACACATCAACCCCCGGCGGCCTTCGCCGCGTATCCGAGTCCCTTGAGCGAAGCGACGACCGTGTCGCGATGATCGCCTTGGATCTCGATCGCGTCCTTCTTGACGCTTCCGCCCGATGCGAGTTGGCGCTTGAGCGAGGCGCACAACGAGTCGAGATCCGTTGCGACGGGATCCAGGCCGGTGATCACGGTGGTCCACGCGCCGCGGCGCCGTTCCCGACGAACCCGAGGACTCTGATCCGCCGGAAGTGCGATCTCCCCCGCGGCATTCCGCGGACAGGCGCACGCCTCGAGCGGCTTGAGGCAGCGCTCGCAGGTGACGGGTCGTTCGAGCGACGTTCCGGCGAAGAGGCCAGGCATGGTGCGAAGATAGCAGTTCGTGACCGTTGGCCGCGTGTAGGATGGCGAGCGGGCGACCCGAATCGGTGCCGTTCCCCCGAGATTTCTCTCCAGGAGACGAACGTTGCGACGAGCCTGGCTGGTCATCCTGCTGGCCGTCGGATTCCCGGCCGGCATGGCGAGCGCCCAGGCCCCCGAGACGCCAGCGGCCGCGCCCCAAGCATGGGCGGCGCCAAAGCTCGCCGAGGTCGATGCCGCGCTCGCCGAGGTTCAGCAGAAGCTTGCCGAGCTTGCGAGCGCGGGGGACGAGGCAACGAACGGCGCGAAGCCCGAGCTGGACCGACTCCTGGGCGCCCTGGGCCGACAGAAGGTCCTGCTCGACGAGCTGGCGACCGCAACGGCGCCGAGCACCGCCGCCGACGCGGCATCGAACGGACCGATCGACATCACCGAGCTGGACGCGCTGCGCATGGCGCTGGCGAGCGCCGAGGGCCGTGCGGACGGGGCTGCCGCGCGTCTCAAGGACACGCGGCGCGCGGTCGAGGATGCGGCGGCACGATTGGCCGAGGTCCAGCGCGACGCACGGGCGGCCCGCGAGACCGGCGCCACCGGCGAGGTATCGACGCAGGTGTTGGCGTATCGCGAGCGCTTTGCGCAAGCCGACCTGGACGCGTTCCGCCTCGAGCGCCAGGTGGTCGAACACGTGCTCGAGACGTCCACCGCCGCCGCCGCCGCGATCGAAGTCCAGATCGACGCGGCCATGGAGCGGGTGCAGTTCTCGGGGCGGAGCCTTGCCGAGCGCCTCGCGGCCAGCGACCGCGCCAAGCAGGAGCTCGAGGCGCAGCTCCAGCGTGCCCAAGGCAACCTCGACTTCGCCAACGAGCGGTACCTCGCCGCCCGGCGGAAGGCCGACGAGATCGGGCGCGAGGCCCCGGACGTCGCCGCGGAGCTCGCGGCCCGCACCCTCTGGCGGGAGGCCTACCGGCGCGAGGTCGACGTCATCGGCCGGGCGATCGAGCGCCTTGCCATCCAGCGCGAGGTGTGGCAGATCCGCTTTCGGCTGGTCGGCGACTCCGCGTATGCGACAAGCGGCGAGGCCAAGGATCGTCTGGAGGCGATCAAGGCGGACCTCGAGCGGACCCGACGCCTGCTCGAATCGAGGATGGAGGAGGCCCGCGGGCAGGCGGCCCGCTTGGAGGGCGGGGCACCCGGAACCGCGGGCACCCCGGCATCCGGCGACGGCTCCGGCGTCCCCGGTGCCGGCGGAGGACCCTCCAACCCGGCGGATCAGGCCAGCGTGCGGCGCTGGGCGGGCGAGTCGCAGCGGGCCACCGCCTTCCTCATCGACGTCCTCGAACAGGATCGCCGTCGGCTTGACGGCCTGTCGCAACTCGTTGACTTCGCGTTGGCCGATGCCACCCAGGCCGATCGGTTCCGGACCTTGGCCGACCATGTTGCCAACGCGTGGCGATGGGTGACGGGCGCTTGGAACGCCGAGCTCCTGGTGGTCGAGGACCGATCGATCACGATCGGGAAGCTGGTGATTGGCGTGGCCCTGCTGTTGGCCGGCCTGTGGATCGCCAGGATCGTGTCGCGCGTCGTGGGATCGGTCCTGTTTCGGCGCATGGGATTGAACGAGGGCGCAGCCGCAGCGGCGCAGGCGATCCTGTTCTACGCCCTGCTCGTGACCATCGCGCTCTTCGCCCTGCGGCTGATCAACATCCCGTTGACGGTCTTCACGGTCCTGGGGGGAGCCCTGGCGATCGGCATCGGCTTCGGCAGCCAAAACCTGATGAACAACTTCATCAGCGGGCTGCTGATCCTCGCCGAGCGCCCGATCCGGGTCGGCGATCTCATCCAGATCGGCGAACTCCACGGCATCGTGCAGCACATCGGCGCCCGGAGCACCCGGGTCCTGACGCCGAACAACATCGACATCATCGTTCCGAACAGTTCGTTCCTCGAAGCCAACGTCACGAACTGGACGCTGACGGAGGACCGGGTCCGAACCAGCGTCATCGTCGGCGTCGCCTACGGCTCCCCGACCCGAGAGGTCATCAAGCTGATGAAGAGGGCCGCGGACGACCACGGGAAGGTCCTGGAGAAGCCGCCGCCGGTGGTGCTCTTCACGGACTTCGGCGACAACGCGCTGGTGTTCGAGCTCATCTTCTGGATCCGCATGAAGCGGATGATGGATCGTCGCATGGTCGAGAGCGACCTGCGCCTCCGGATCAACGAGCTGTTCCGGGAAGCGCACATCACCGTCGCCTTCCCGCAGCGCGACGTCCACCTGGACGGACTTGGACCGGTCGATGTGCGGCTCCTGCCCGCCGCCGACGCGGTGGAGTCCGAAGCCGATTGACGGCACCCGCGGAACTCGAACGCGCCTCCGAAGTCGGGTGCCACGGCCATCCTGGCCGTGCAATCGCGCGGGGGTGTCCGTTCGTCACGGCCGACACGGCTCACGTTTATACAGATCTCGACGTGGCCGGGTCCTTCTTGACGATTGACTGCGCGTGCACGGCCGACGGCAGGACGCCGTCGTTTCGCAGCAGGCAAGGAGGCCTCGGATGGCATTGGACGCGGCAGTTCCGGAGACGGCGTGGGCGGAGCGGCACTTCGGCGGTTCGGGGCTTGGCGACGAGCGACTTCGGCGTCGACTGGTCATGATGGCGGGCGCCATGGCTGCGCGACCATCCGAATCGTTGCCGAAGCAGTTCGAGCAGTGGACGGACCTGACGGGTGCGTACCGGCTGCTGAACAACCCCCGGGTGGACCCGGACGCGATGCAGCGGACGCATCGGGACCTGACGCTGCGCAGCTGCGCGGGTCGGGACGTGGTCCTGTGCGTGCAGGACACGACGGAGCTGGACTACAGCGGGAGGCGCGGCGTGAAGGGGCTGGGGCGGGTTGGGGCCGGAGGGCGGGGAATCCTGCAGCACGCGACGCTGGCGGTGTGTCCGCGCGACGGTCTGCTGGGCGTCCTCCACTGCCGGTGGCACTGCCGGGCCGAGCGGATCGAGGGCGAGACGAAGTACGGTCGGCTCAAGCGGTGGCGCGAGTCGCTGCTGTGGCCGGAGTCGGTGGCGGCGCTTCCGGCGGCGCCGGAGGGGACGCGGTTCGTGACGGTGACGGACCGGGGCGGGGACGCCTTCGCGACGCTGGAGGCGTGCATCGCGGCGGGCCACGGCTTCGTGATCCGCGCAGGCCGGAGGCGGAATGTGGACGACGGCGAGCAGGACCTGTGGGAGGCGGTGCGCGGGCAGAAGGTGCTGGGAACGCGCGAGCTGGAGGTGGTCGAGCGGAGCGCGACGTTCCTGAACAAGGGCCGGAAGGGCCGGAGCGCGACGGTCGAGGTGCGGTCGGGCCGCCTGACGCTGAAGCCTCCGCGCCAGCGGACGTCGCCGATGAGTCCCCGGACGGTGACGACGGTGTACGTGCGCGAGCTCGATCCGCCGGAGGGGGAGGAGCCGATCGAGTGGCTGCTGCTGACGAGCGAGGCGGTGAAGGGGATGGAGGATGCGGAACGCGTGATCGGGTGGTACCGGAAGCGGTGGGTGATCGAGGAGTGGCACCGGGCGCAGAAGGAGGGCTGCGGGGTCGAGCGTGCGCAGTTCGACGACGTGCTCGACCTGACGCGGCTGGCGTCGCTGACGGGAGTGCTGGCGGTTCGCCTGCTTCAGGTGCGGGACCTGGCGCGGAAGGAGGGCGAGGACGCGGCGCGGGCGGATGTCCTGCTGCACGAGCGGATGCCGCGGGTATGGATCGAGGTCGTCGCGAGGCTTGCCAAGGCGACGGACGCGTCAAGCATGACCGCCCAGACGTTCGTGCGCACCATCGCTCGGCGAGGAGGATGGCTCGCGCGCAAGCACGACGGCCCCCCAGGGTGGAAGACGATCTGGAAGGGGTGGTACGACATCGCCATGCTCGTCGAGGGCGTCCTCCTCGCTCGATCGATCGGAGGATCTGTATAAACCTGAGCCGACACGGCCGTGGCACCCGCGGAACTCGAACGCGTCTCCGAAGTCGGGTGCCACGGCCATCCTGGCCGTGCCGATCGTCAGCGTGCCGACTTGCGGGCCTTCTTCGACGCGGTTGCCTTCTTCGACGCAACAGTCCTCTTCGCACCCGCGGTCTTCTTCGCGCCCGCCGTCGTCTTCCGCGCCGGGGCCTTTCCCCTGGCCGCGGTCGGCTGGCGCCGCTCCCCCAGACCTGCTTCGTAGTTCGCGATGAAGGTCTTGACGGGTACACGCTT
>JAGQOG010000002.1 GCA_020427695.1 Phycisphaerales bacterium | reverse complement strand
CCTCACCATCCGGTCCAGCATCCACACCGGCGACGACTTCGAGCAGCTCAGCGACGCCTTCAACACGATGCTCGACCAGGTGCAGAAGTCGCAGGAGCAGCTGCGCACGGTCAACGAGAACCTCGACCTCAAGGTCACCGAACTCTCGGAGGCGAACATCGGCCTCTTCGAGTCGAACCGGTTGAAGAGCGAGTTCCTGGCCAACGTGAGCCACGAGCTGCGGACCCCGCTGAACTCGATCATCGGCTTCGCGGAGCTCCTGGACGAGATGGCGAAGGCGGACACTGCCGCCGATCCGAAGCGCCTGCGCTACCTGGCCAACATCCTCGCCAGCGCGCGGTCGCTCCTCGACATGATCAACGAGCTGCTCGAGATGGCCAAGATCGAGGCGGGGCGCATGGCGGTGAGCGTCGAGGCGGTGAGCGTGCCCGACATCGTCGAGGGCCTCCAGACGATCATGCGGCCCCAAGCGGAAGCGAAGCGCATCACCGTTGCGGCCCGCATTGCCGCGAACCTCCCGGTGGTGGAGACCGACCCCGGGAAGCTCCAGCAGATTCTCTACAACTTCATGTCGAACGCGATCAAGTTCTCGCCCGCCGGCGAATCGGTCACGATCGCCGCCGAGCGGGTCACGCGTCAGGACAGCTCGCCCGGCGTGCGGCTCAGCGTTGCCGACCGCGGCCCCGGAATCCCCTACGACATGCAGGACACGATCTTCGAGAAGTTTCGCCAGGTGGATGCGAGCCACACCCGCGAGTACGCGGGCACGGGGCTGGGGCTCGCGATCTGTCGCGAACTCGCCGAGCTTCTTGGCGCCACGGTGTCGCTGGTGTCGGAACCTGGGCACGGCGCGACATTCTTCGTCGAGCTGCCGTTGGTCTATCGCACCAAGGAGCTCCAGCCGCTCATGGCATGAGCGTGGACGCTTCGCGTTGGTCGCGGTCGGTGCGCGGGGCGAGTCGGCCGGAGGGCGGTCACCGTCCGATCAAGGCGCGTATTCGATCGTCGATGCCCGGATGTCGTCGACGCAGCGACGACGCGTCGAAGGAGTCCGGAACCGTCTCCGGCTCCACGCACTCCAATAGCGCCAGCAGGACGGCCCGCGCGATGTCGGAGGGGGCCGCCGTTCCATCGGGCGACCAGAAGTTGTAGTCGGCCCAATTGAGCCTGAGCTCGATCGCCCGCGGGGGCCCGGGAGCCATCCCGATTCGGGCGACAAAGGCGAGGCCGTCGGTTCCCTCGGACTCTCGCAGGATCTCCAGTCGCGTGGTCATGGTCGCCGCTACGATCGGGTCGTACCCGTCGCTCCAAGGCCCCGACGAACCCGACCCGCCGTTCGTACGCACCGCATGTTCTTCATCCTCGAGATCATCAAGCTCGGCCTCAGCAACCTGCGGCTGCACCTGCTCCGGTCGGTGCTCACCAGCCTGGGCATCATCCTGGGCGTCGGAGCGGTCATCATCATGGTCGCCATCGGCGAAGGGAACAAGCAGGCCGCCCTGCGGCAGATCACCGCCCTCGGGGCCACGAACATCATCATTCGCTCCAGCAAGCCGCCGGAGACCGCCAGCATCGGGAGCCAGCAGCGGTCGTTCCTCCTCAGCTATGGTCTGCTGCGCACGGATCTCCGCCGCCTGGAGGCGAACATCATCGATGCCGTGCACATCGTGCCCCTCAAGTCCGTCGGTTCCGAGGTGTCGCACCAGGCCATTCGGGTGGTGAGCCAGGTCTTCGGCACGACACCCGAGCTGCTCGACACCGCACGGCTCACGATGGACCGCGGTCGCTACCTGACGGCGGAGGATCTGGAGGCGACCTCGGCCGTGGCGGTGATCGGCTCCGAGGTCGCCAAGAAGTTCTTCCCTCTCGTCGATCCGCTGGGGCAGGACATCCGCATCGACGACCAGGTGTTTCGCGTGGTCGGCGTGCTGGCCCCGGTCGGACTCGCGGGCGGAACGGGATCGGCGCTGGTCGGTCGCAGCCTGAACCTCGATGTCCACATTCCCCTCACGAGCGCCCAGAATCGCTTTGGCGACGTCGTGGTGCGTTCGAGCTCCGGCTCGATCAGCGGCGAGCAGATCGAGCTCTCCGAGGTCTACGTCACCGCCGACAGCACCGAGAACGTGATGGACACCGCGTCCCGCGTGCGCCGAATTCTCCAGGTCGGACACCAGGGCATGGTCGATGTCGAGGTGGTGGTCCCTTGGGAACTGCTCGAGAACGCCAAGCGACAAGCGCTGGTGTGGAACATCGTGCTCATCTCGATTGCCGCGATCAGTCTTCTCGTGGGCGGCATCGGCATCATGAACATCATGCTGGCATCGGTCACGGAGCGCACCCGCGAGATCGGCATCCGCCGGGCGCTGGGGGCCACCCGCAATCACATCGTGGCCCAGTTCCTCGTGGAGACAGGCACCCTTTCCGCCGTGGGCGGCGTGTTCGGCATCGGCCTGGGCGTGACCGTTTCGGTGGGATTGGCCCACCTGCTGCCTTGGATCCTGAGTCGCCCCTTCGTCCAGCGCCTGATCCAGACGAACGTGACCATCGAGACGGACGTGACGCTCTGGTCGATCGTGGTCTCGTTCGTGGTGGCCGCGACCGTGGGTCTGGTGTTTGGCATCTACCCGGCGGTTGTCGCCAGTCGCCAAGATCCGATCGTCGCCCTTCGGCACGACTGACCGGCGCATCCGGATCGGGCGGGCGGCAGGCCGGAGCGGGGGCATGGAGGCGGACATGGCACGACGATTGGGGATGTGTCTCGGACGCGCGGGCGGCACGGCGCTGGTGGCGGTCCTCGTGGCGGCCCTTTTCGCAGGTTGTCTCGAGCGAAAGGAGCGCATCACCGTCTACGAGAACGGGCTGGTCGAGGTGACGCTCGAGAACAGCTCGGACTCCCTCGCCGAACTCGAGGGCCCCGATCCGCTGCCGGGTCCGTTCGCCGGCTGGATGGTGGAGACCGGCGAGGAGCTCCAGGACGACGGCAAGATGCGTCACACGCTCAGGGCGACGGCGCTGTTCCCGCCGGATGTGCCGCTGCCCGAGACGTGGGCCGCGGAGCGCGATCCCGTGGCCCCATCCGCGCTGCGGTTCCCGACCACCGTCACGATCGAGACGCGGCGGGACGGCACGTGGTACCACTTCCGACGGGTGTACGAGCCGCGTGCCTGGGCGGCGGTGGCGCATCTCCAGGACGTGTTTCTCAAGGCGCCCATGGCCAACCTGGAAGGAACGCCTCCCGACGCGTTGACACCCGAACAGCGACAATCGGTGGCGAACGCATTGGCGCGCTACGAGGCCGAGCGCATGATCCTCTTCGGTCGCCATGCGTTCTTCGAGATCACGCCCGAGCGCGGCCAGGACGGGTGGCTGCTGGTCGAGGATCGGCTCCGCGCGGTGGCCCAGGAGGCGGTGGTTGGCGCCGGCGATCTGTTGGTCGCGCCGCCGGGCGAGACGCCGACGGAGGCCGCGCGTCGCAACAAGGCCATCGAGGACGCCACGACGAGGTTCAAGGCACAGCTCAAGGACGCTCTGCAATTGGCGCTGCGGCAGGAGTGCAGCTACGGGGGCACCGAGCTTCAGCACTTCTTCGCGTCGCTGGATCGGCAGCAGACCACCTTCGAGGTGACCGAGGACCTCAACGACGACAGCTTCGAGATCACCCTCCAGCTCCCCGGCACGGTGATGGCCACGAACGCAGCCTCGCACGCCGGTGGAGCCGCCACCTGGAGTTTTCGTGGCGACGAGCTCCACGACCGGTCGATCGAGTTGATGGCGAGCTCGCGGGTTGGGCGATGAATGGACGCGATGGGAGGCATCGATGCATCGAGGGTCGTGACTGACGCGTTCGTTCCCTCCCAGCAACCGGCCATCTCATGCGAATCCTCTGCGCACCGGACAAGTTCAAGGGCACGCTGAGCGCCCTGGAGGCGGCGGGGGCCATGGCCGATGGCGCTCGTCGGGTGGCGCCAGACGCCGAGATCGATGTCTGTCCCGTGGCCGACGGGGGCGAAGGCACGCTGGCGGTGCTGGCTTGGCCGCTCGGACTCGAGATCAGGACCGCCAACGTGACGGGTCCGCTGGGGTCGCGCGTGACCGCGAGCTGGGGCATTTCGGTCGATCGGCGATCGGCGGTCGTGGAGCTCGCCCAAGCGGCGGGCCTGTCGCTCGTTCCGATGGCCGAACGCGATCCGACCCGCACCACGACCGTTGGCGTGGGGGAGCTGATCCGCCTGGCCCTGGACGAAGGGTGTACGGAGATCATCGTTGCCCTCGGCGGCAGCGCGACGTGCGACGGCGGTGCGGGCGTGGCCGGTGCACTCGGTGCCGTCTTTCTCGACGCCGATGGTCGGCCGTTGCCTGCCCCGGTGGTCGGCGCTGCGCTCGAACGGGTGGCTGCGGTACGGCGCGTGGAACTGCCCGCGCGCCTGCGGGTGGCCTGCGACGTGGCGAGTCCGCTGCTGGGGGAACAAGGGGCTGCGTCGCTGTTCGCCCCCCAGAAGGGTGCGACGGAGGCGCAAGTGGCGGAACTGGAACGCGGGCTCAGCCAGTTGTCGCGCTGCGTCGAAGTCATCGACGACGGGAAGCTGCATCTGCGCCCCGGCGCCGGTGCGGCGGGGGGAGCCGGCTTCGGACTGGCGGCCCTGTGCGGCGGACAGCTCGAACGGGGTGCGGATCTCGTTTTGGATGCGATTGGATTCGACGAGCGCTGCCGCCAAGCCGACCTCGTGCTCACGGGGGAGGGAAGACTCGATGCCCAGAGCCTCTTCGGCAAGGCCGCCGTCAGGGTGGCGCGCCGAGGGGATCGTGCACATGTCCCCGTGGCGGCGATTGCCGGCGAGGTGGACCCGCAGGTCGAGCGCCTGCTGAATGTCGCCTGCCGAGGTCTGAAGGGGCCGTGGTCCCTGAGGGAGGAGGTCGGTGAGGCCGCCTTTGCCGATCCGGCGGAATCGCTTCGCCAGGTCTCGGCGAAGGTGATTGGCCAGTACCTGATACGGCCTTCCCGGGCCTGACCTTCCTGCCAGCGGCAAAACCGCGGAGTTCCCGAACCCATGACCGACGCCCAGTCCGACACCGCCTTCCGAATCCTCGCCTTTTCTGGAAGTGCGCACTCCCCCTCGCTGAATCAACGATTGGTCTCCCTCGCGGCCCGCGGTGCGCGCGATGCCGGTGCCGAGGTGACCCTCATCAGCCTGCGCGACTTCCCCATGCCGCTGTACCACGCCGAAGTGGAGGCGGCCGGCGGACTTCCCGAACACGCCCGGCGGTTCAAGCAACTGCTGATCGACCACCAGGGTCTGCTGATCTCCTCGCCGGAGCACAACAGCTCCGTCACCGCGGTCCTCAAGAACGCGCTCGACTGGGCATCCCGCTCCGAATCGGGCGAGCCTCCGCTGGTGGCCTTCGCCGGCAAGGTGGCGGGACTCGTCTCCGCATCCCCCGGCGCGTTGGGCGGACTCCGCGGACTGTTCCACCTTCGCGAGATTCTGATGAACATCCGAGTGACGGTGCTGCCGGGCATGGTGGCCGTGTCCCAAGCCCACAACGCCTTTGCCGAGGACGGCAGCCTCAAGGACGCGAAGCAAGACGCCGCGGTGCGAGCGGTGGGTCGTGCGGTGGCGGAGGTGGGGAGCAGGATCGTCGGCGGGTAGGGTGGCTGACGGCAGGTACCGGGTACCGGGTATCAGGTATCAGGTGGTGGTCCACTCGGCCGGACGGGCGGTTTCACCCTCTCCCGCTTGCGGGTCGACCATGCCTGCAAGGTCGGCCCGCCGAATGGCCACTCGTCTCACTTGTGGCACCGGCGTGCACGCGACCTGATACCTGGACAGTCCTTCGCCCTCGCATCGTCGAGCACGTTCACCGTCGGACAGCTTCTCCGACTATCATGCCCTCCCATGCACTACGACGCTCACGGCCCCATCATCAACGATCTCGAGGCGCGGATCTTGACCATCCGCGACTCTCTTTGACTACGACGGCAAGGTGCGGCAGCGTGAGCAGCTCCAGGAGCAGATGAACGGCGCCGACTTCTGGAACGATCAGAAGAAGGCACAGGCGGTCATCGACAAGTTCAAGCTCCTCAAGGCCCAGACCGAGCCGCTGGAGGCGGCGATCCGCGACTTCGAGGATGCGCAGGTCGGCTACGACCTGGCCAAGGAGGCCGGCGACAAGGACCTTCTCGCCGAGATCGACGAGCAGCTCTTCCAGCTCGTCTCGCGGATGGAGAAGGTCGAGCTTCAGACGCTCCTGTCCGGCAAGCACGACCACCGCAACTGCTTCGTGACCATCCAGGCGGGCGACGGCGGCACCGAGGCCAATGACTGGGCCGAGATGCTGGAGCGCATGTATCTCTACTACTGGGAGAACATGGGCTGGAAGGTCGAGGAGATGAGCCGCCTGCCTGGAACCGAGGTGGGGATCTCCGAGGCGTCGTACCACCTGAAGGGTCCCTACGCGTTCGGCTACATGTCGTGCGAGCGCGGCACGCATCGGCTGGCCCGGGTGAGTCCGTTCAACTCGCAGGGAAAGCGGCAGACGAGCTTCGCCACGGTCGACGTGACGCCGGAGTTCGAGGACACCAAGCTTGAGATTCCAGCGACCGAGCTCGAGATCACGCCGTTCGTGCGTGCCTCGGGACCCGGTGGTCAGAACGTGAACAAGGTGGCGTCGGCGGTTCGTGTCGTGCACATCCCGACCGGCATCATGGTGGTGGCCAGCACGTACCGCGACCAGCCGCAGAATCGCAAGCAGGCGATGGCGGTGCTTCAGGCCAAGCTCGAACAGCTCGAGGAGGAGCGGCGCCAGAAGGAGCTCGACGCGGCCACCGGCGGCCGGATGACCGCCGACGATCGCGGATGGGGCACCCAGATCCGCTCGTACGTCATCTACGACAACCGGGTGAAGGACCATCGCACGGGATACGAGGTCATGAACCCGCAAACGGTGCTCGACGGGAACCTCGAGGGCTTCGTGGACGCCGAGCTCAAGCGGCGCCGGTCCGAACGCGACAAGCCCGAGAAGGCGACCGTGTAGGCGGGGTGGCGGCGGTCCTGCCGCGACCCTGCACAGATCGTCGGCCTGCGCGACACAGGTCGGCGATGCTCGCCGTCCTCTGCGTCAGCCAGCCCGCGTCGCGTGGGCGTGGATCGGCTTGACGGCAACAACGTGAAGGGAGAACAGCCATGTCCATTTGGCGCATCGGCACAGCGATCATGTTCGCGGCCTCGATCGCGGGGGTCTCGCACGCCCAGCCGGCACCGATGTCGGCGCGGATCGGAGGCGTGTTGGTGGGCGACCTCACGCTCGACACCATCTACCTGACCCGCGACCTCAACGGCGACGGCGACGTGAGCGACCCGGGCGAGACCACGGTGTTCTTCGACGACACCAACGCGTCTGGTCTGGCGGGATCGACGGGCAACATCTTCGCCATCTTCCAGTCCGTCGACCGTTCGGTGTACTTCGCCGACGGCGGATCGGACACCGTCTACCGCCTGCGCGACCTGAACAACGATCGTGACGCACAGGACGCGGGCGAGGCGGCGGTCTGGTTCTCGGCGGCCAACGCCGAAGGATTCGGGCTGCCCACGCCGAACGGCATCTGGCAGGGCGCCGACGGCGCGGTGTACATCCTGAACGCCGGCACGGGATCGAATCCAAGCGACGCGATCTACCGCACCCAGGACCTCAACGCCGATGGCGACGCGGACGATCTGGGCGAAGCGACGGTCTGGTTCGACCTTCAGACGCTGGTGACCGACTCGTCGGCCTTCGACCTCGTGTTCATCGGCGATGTCGCGTACTTCAGCGACACCGTGGGTCCATTGCCCGACGCGGTGTACCGGGCCGAGGATCTTGATCGCAGCGGCACCATCGATGCCGGGGAGTTCAACGTGTTCGCCGACGAGTCCAGTCCATTCGGCCTGCAGATCGGCACCGGCCTGGTCACGGACGGCACGAGCCTCTTCATTGGCGAGAGCCTTGCGAGCGCCGATCAGCCGCTGTATCGCCTGACCGATCTCGACGGCAGCGGTGCGATTGACGACGCCGGGGAGGTCGCCACGGTCTGGACGGAGTCGCAGGTGCCGGCGGGATTCGAACTGGGTTCGTCGTTCGGTCTCGCGATCGGTCCCGACGCTCGCTTGGCGTTGGGTTCGGCCGGGGCGACGACGGCGGACAACGTGTTCCTGCTCCAGGACCTCAACGCCGACGGCGACTATCTCGACGACGGGGAAACGACCGTCTGGGCGAACGGCGGCGCCGGATCGGGCGACTTCGTGGACAATCCCCGAGCGCTCGAGTTTGCGTTGCCCAAGGTGGGCGACCTCAACGGCGACGACCTGGTGGACGGTGCGGACCTGGGACTCTTGCTCGCTGCCTGGGGCTCGAGCGATGTGTTGGCCGATCTCAACGGCGACGGAACGGTGGACGGTGCCGATCTGGGCGTGCTGCTTGCGAACTGGGACTGAGCAACACATCGGGAACAGTTTGTTGGGTGCCACGCGATGGGGTGCCACGGCCTTCTAGGCCGTGTGGACGTCGCCGTCCGCGTTCGGCACGGCCAAGATGGCCGTGGCACCCGAGGGCGTGTGGACGTCGCCGTCTGCGTTCGGCACGGCCAGGATGGCCGTGGCACCCGTGGCCGTGGCACCCGTGGCCGTGTGGCCTTACCGCGCCGGCTCGAGGCAACTGGGAATGTTCTGGCCGGCGGGATTGAGCCGCCCGGTGCAGTCGGCGTTCCAGTTGGCGAGCAGTTCGCCGAGGTCGCGACCGTCGGTGACGCCGCTCTCGTCGAGGTCCCAGAAGCCCGGACCGCCCCAACTGTCGAGCAGGCCTTGGAGATCCTCCGAGTCGATGCGGAAGTCCTTGTTGCCGTCGCCAGGGCAGTACCACTCGCTGGAGAGCGTGTTGTAGAGCTCGGTGCGCAAGAGGTCGAACACCGCCTGCTCCTCATCGGTCATGTTGGACTGGTCGATCTGCTCCTCGGGCAGATCGAGACCGGGCTGGAACGGCGGATTCGGCTCCGCGAGCTTGTAGAACTGGACCACGCAGTCGTTGGGGGCCAGACAGGTCGGATAGGTGAGCACGATCAGCTTCCACCGTCCCATGCGGACTGCCCACTGACCCACGGTCGGCGGGGTGACGCAGGTGCCCCCGCAGCCGCTCCCGCTGCCCGTGCAGAAGGGATCGTCGGCGCTCACGCAGTAGGTGGTGTCGCCGCACTGGAACGTGCCCATCGCCAGGAGGTCGCAGTAGTCCATGACGGGGTATGGCGGGGTGTCGGCGCCGCCGGCCCAGCAGCCGCCGTTGTCGGAGCAGAGCCCGGGCGAGGTGATGAGTCCGTCAACGACTTGGCTGGCGATGATGCAGGGGCCCACCTGGCCCGGGGCGAAGGTGCCCTCGCCGTAGATCGCGTAGTCGAACTGGCGCTGGCTGGGTGCCGACGGATCGGTGAGGTAGGGCAGCATCGGGCGGCTGTCGATGGGGCGGTAGGAGGGGATCTGCGCCTGCCAGTCCACTCCGGCGGCGTCGGCGACCAGGCCGAAGAGATCGACCGCGTTCACCATCTCGTCCACAGCGCGCCCGGGCGAATTCACCATCGGTCCGGCGACGACGCAGGGGGTCCACACGCCGGTCTGGTAGACGGTTTGCTTCGACAGGAGGGGATCGAACGGCGGCAGCACGGTGAGACCGAAGGAGCCGTTGTCGCCGAAGACCACGATCATGGTGTTGGTGAGCTTCGGGTCCGTCAGCGAGAAGACGCCGTCCTCGATCGTGCCGAGGCCCAGGTCGGCCAACATCTCGCCCATCGACCGGTCGACCGCCTCGCACATCCGCTTGAACTGGAGCCGGTAGGCCGGGGTGCCGTCGCCGACGCTGCAGTCCGGAGCGTTGGGATCGGGCTCTGAAAGGGAGGGCGGCGGCGGCTGAATCGGCGTGTGCGACGAGGAGTGGGTGACGTAGGCCAGCCACGGGCCGTCCCCTGCCTTCGGGTCGTTGACCCACGCCGTGCTGCGGCCGCTGATGAACGACGTGAGGTAGTTGCGCTCGGGCATGGAGGGGTCGGACGCAAGGTACGACCCGTCGGCGAAGGTGGTGATCCGCGGCCAGACGTAGTACGCGTTGGCCTTGGTGAAGTCGATGGCGGCGCACGTGCCGTCGGCGCAAGTCGCCGCGAGGTTGCCGTTGGCGTCGAGGAGCGGCGTGCCCCCCATGGCCATGGCCTCGAACGGGTTCAGGTTCTCCATGCAGGTGCCGTCGGGGAAGCATGCGGCGCCGACGGTGCCGAGGCCACCGAGGCCGCCGCAGCTGTAGGTGCCGTTCGCGACCTGGCCGCCGATCGTGGTGTCGATCGAGGGAGGGAGGTCCCAGTACCCGTCGTAGAAGTCGAGCCCGGAGGTCGTGGCGGGCGCCTCGTAGCGATAGCCCACCGGGGCGTTCTGCGCCGTCGATCCCGCGAGGTGGTACTTCCCGATCATTGCGGTGCGGTACCCCGCGGGGCCGAGGATCTTGGGAACCGTGATCTCCGCGGGGTTGAGCTGGTCCACCGGGAGCATGGGATCGATGATTGCGGTGACGACGCCGGTACGGAAGCCGTAGCGGCCGGTCAGCATGGCCGCTCGCGTCGGCGAGCACTCCGGCGCCGCCCAGAAGTTGGTGAAGGACACGCCGCTGGCGGCGATCGATGCGAGCACCGGCATGTCGGGCACGAGGCTCGAGGCGTTCCAGCCGAACGGCGGAATCCCCGTCTGATCGATCCCGATGTCGTCCAGGACGATGACCAGGATGTTCGGCGGTCCGCTTCCGGCAGCGGTCTGCGCCGGCGCCGAGGCGCCCGCGCCAGAAGCGCCCGCGACCGGTCGCTGGCGGCTGACGATCGGGGAATCGCTCGGAGCCCCGGCCTCGGAGGGACGAGTGCCACCGGCAAGCAGCAGTATTCCGGGTACGAGTCCGAGAAGGACGGCAAAGCGACGAGCGATGGTCGAGCAATCGAGGCGCATCATGTCGAACTCCCGCGGGGACCGTCGGAGCTGATGGCGGCCCGGCGGATCGCTCTCGCCTCGACGGGCGGCGATGCGATGCGCCGTGGGGTCCGACAACTCGCGACGCAGTCTCCCCAGTGCGGGGCGTCGCGAACCGGGTCCGACCAACGCGGTCGAGCCGGCGACCAACTCTCCTCGAGCCCACCATAGCACAGCACAGCGCCGATCGAGCCATTTTCTCCGCGGTCGGGTGAGATCGATCCGAGCCGAGCGGCGCCGAGCGGCACCGGTACGGTCGCCGGCCCGGAGTTCGCGCCGAAGGCGGCGGAGCGCCGTCACGTTCCCTTCTTGGGCGGCGTTCCCTTCCCCGGCTTCGGCGCCCGGCGTGGGTTCCGGCCTCGGCGGCGGAATTCGCGCAGCGCTCGGTCCTCGTCGCTTCGTGTTGCTGCGGGAGGGCCCTTGCGCGGGACGCCAGAGCGCTGGCCGGACCCGCTGTCCTCGCGCGAGGCGGGGGTCGACGACTTGCCGCCCTTCCGCCGCTCGCTCGTGGGCCGCACGGTCTTCCCCGCGCCCTGCCGATCACGGGGCCGATCCGTCCCGTGCTTTCCGCGGCGCTCGCCTCGGGCCTCGACGCGATCGCGCGGTGCCTGCGAACGCCGATCGCCGGGCGGCTTCCGCATGATGAACAGGTAGTTGAATCCGCGCAGGAAGAAGTTCTCCTCCTCCGCGGCCTTGTGGAAGTTGCCCTGCTCGAGCTTCCGGTTGTGACGCACGACGGTCACGACATCGACCGGCACGAACGGCCGCCGAAGCCGCATGAAGAGTTCGAACCCGATCGGCATGAGGCGCCCGCGCGGACACCGACCGAGGGCGCCGCTGCCCTTCTGGTAGGAGTCGCTCACGTACAGCGCCATGCAGCGGTCCGGTCGCAACACGCGATCGATCTCGGCAATCACCCGCTCCATGGCGTCGAAGTAGGCTCGGCCGTTGTCGTCGCCGCCAGCGCTGAGCTTCCCAATGCACGCGGGGTCGTCGGAGTAGTCGACGTGCGTGGAGTAGGGGGGGTCGACGAACACGAAGTCCGCCACCTCCGGCTCGAGCGGGAGATGCCGTGCATCGGCCCGGAAGATGTCCGAGCGCTGCGGGTTGAGGTCGTAGCCGAGGGCGCGGCGCCCGAGGTCGCGGGCCACATCGATGGTCGTGCCGCTGCCGCACATGGGATCGACCACGAGGTCCTTCGGTCGCGTGTAGCGCTGGAGGAGCTGCCAGAGGATCCAACTCGGCGTGGCACCGACGTAGTCGCGATCGCCCTGCTCGGTGACGCCCGACGCCGACGCGTAGTGCTGGCTCGGATATTCCCAGAGCGTGGTGGTGTTGATGCGGAGGGCGGGCTTGGGCGACATGGCGTGGGTGCGGGGAGCGAGGGTCGATGTGGGGTGGTGGTTCTCTCAATCAAGGACGCGCCACTCGAGCAGTCCTGCGGAACGGCCCTCGGCGAGTTGGCACTCGAGGCGCAGGGCGGTGGTCTCGACCGCCGGGAACTCGACCAGTGTCTTCGTCTCTCCGTTCGCGACATCGGCGTGGACGATCTCGGTCCAGTCGTCGCCTTCGCGGCGCAGCAGGCGCCACGAGGCGGGCAGGGCACAGCCGCCCCCGTTCGCCACGTCGTCGAACCATTCCATCTCGACGCCTCTCACGCGCCGCGGCTGGACGAAGTCGTATTGCACCCACTCGGTCGAACCGAGGTGCGGCCACCACGTGAACCGCGGCGATCGCCCTTCGCCGAGCTCGTCGCCGCCTTGGCGGTCGCAGAGGGCATCCACCGCATCCATCTGCCAGCAGTGGGACGCACTGGGACGGAGGGAGGGATCAACCGGTCGATCGGCGTGCGCGGCGTCCTCGGGCAGCCAGACGAGCATGGGGCTCGGGGAGCGGTTGGCCCAGGTGGCGTAGGGGATGGCCGCGAACGGCACCGCCTCGGTGCCGCCGTCGGCGATCGTCCGCTCGGCCGTGCCTTCGACGACCGTCACGCCCCCCAGGAGGTCGTCGCGGCGCTCGGTGGCGAACGTCTGATTCCGGGGCACGAACAGCTGTCGCAGGTCCCCCGCGCTGTCGAGCCCCTCGACGCAGTACACCACCGGTCCACGCTGGAGGGCGAAGCGACCGGCGCACGACTCCACTTCGGGCGGCGCCTGCACCGCCTGGACCGGCATGG
>JAGQOG010000247.1 GCA_020427695.1 Phycisphaerales bacterium | reverse complement strand
GTGAACTCGTAGATCTGCTTCTCGACGACATCCGGGTCCGCGCCCTTCTTGAGCACCACCTGGATTCGCGTGCGGGCGTCGCGGCCGGAGTGGTTGCGGATGTCCGCGATGTCGGGGATCCGGTCGCTCTTGCTCGCATCGACGAGCTTCTCGATCAACGTCTTCTGGTTGACCTGGAAGGGAATCTGGTCGATCACGATCGCTTCGCGCCCGCCGACCGTCTCGCGGTGGACGCGCCCGCGCACGACGATCCGGCCGTGACCCGTCGCGTAGGCGTCGGCGATGCCGCGACGCCCCATGATGAACCCGCCGGTGGGAAAGTCGGGGCCCGGGACGATCTCCATCAGCCGCTGGAGCGTGATCTCCGGATCGTCGATCGTGGCCACGATCGCGTTGCAGATCTCACCCACGTTGTGCGGGGGCATGGAGCTCGCCATGCCGACCGCGATGCCGCTGCTGCCGTTCACCAGGAGGTTCGGAAAGCGCGCCGGCAGCACCGTCGGTTCGGTGAGGCGGTCGTCGTAGTTCGGCTTGAAGTCGACGGTGTCGTACTTGATGTCCTCGAGGAGCGCCACCGCCGCGGCCGTCATCCGGGCCTCGGTGTACCGCATCGCCGCCGGCGGATCGCCCTCGATCGAGCCGAAGTTGCCCTGCTTGTCCACAAGCAGCGTGCGCATCTTCCAGTCCTGCCCCATGTTCACCAGGGTGGGGTAGATGACCGATTCGCCGTGCGGGTGGTAGTTGCCGGAGGTGTCGCCCGCGATCTTGGCGCACTTGATGTGCTTGCGCCCGGGCGACAGATTCAGGTCGTTCATCGCCACGAGAATGCGGCGCTGCGACGGCTTGAGTCCGTCGCGAACGTCCGGGAGCGCACGATCCATGATCGTGGACATCGCGTAGGTCAGGTAGCTGTCGTGCAGCTCCCGATCGATGTCCTGCTCGATGACGTTGCCGAAGGGCTCGGGCTCGGTGGGGAGAGGCGTCGTGGTCTCGGCCATACAGATGGTGGTCTGGGTCGCTCGATGCGAACCCGAATGGGGGGTGCCGCCTGGAATCAGGGGGCTGGAAACGGGCCTGGACGGAGCCGGCGGAAGGGCCGGGAATCGCTTCCCGCCGAGGCCCTTCCGGAAGCGTGGATTCTAGCAGATTCCGGGCCTCGCGGGCGTGTCTCATCACACTGCGCAGCAACGGTTTACAGCAGCGATTTTGGCGCCTCAGAGGCCGGGCTAGGAATCGGTCGGCTCGAGCAGCGCCAAGTACTCCAGATTGCCCGCGCCGGAGCGACGTTTCGACTTGCCGCCCTCGAGCGGCGAGGTAGTCCAGGCGAGCGCCCGCGCCCCCAGCGCGGGCATCTCCGCCAGTACCCGTTCGAGCACGCGCGGGGCGCACTCGTGCGGCAGCACGCCATCGCTCAGCCAGTTGCGCTCGTCGCCCAGCAGTTCGTAGTGGGGTTTCACGAGCGTCAGGATGCGGCCGTCCGTACGCAGCCAGCGGAGCGCCGCGGGCACGGCATGGCGCTGGGGCGTCCACGCCAGGTCGATCGTGACCAGGTCCACGCCCTCCACGGGCGGCTCGGCATGCAGGGCGTTGGTTCGCTCCCTCGTCTCGACGCGCGGATCGGAGCGGAGTTTCCACGCCAGCGTGCCGTAGCCGGTGTCGATGGCGATCACCTCTCGCGCCCCGCGCTGCAGGAGGCAATCGGTGAAGCCGCCCACGTTGCAGCCGAAGTCGGCGCACATCAGGCCGGTCACGTCCAGACGAAGCGCGTCCAGCGCGTGGGCGAGCTTGAGGCCGGCACGGGAGACGAACATGACGGGCGCGACGGTACGGCACGTTCGCCGGTCTGTCACCGGGTCCCGATCAGCGTTTGGATGACCGGCGACGGAGAGGGGGCGAGGCGGCCGGCCATGTCCGGTGACCGGCCGCCCCAAGAGGCCGTGCCCAATCCGCCGAGATCTGTGCCTCCAGACCCGGCGACGGGACCGATTGTTGTCCCCAACTCGACTTTCCTCACCCGCCGACCCGTCACGTCGCCATGGCCGACTTGCCCCCGGTCCCATGCCCCCAACCTTCCAGCCTCGTCCCTCCAGCCTCGTCCCTCCAGCCTCGTCCCTCCAGCCTCCCCAGCGCTGACCCGCCCGGACCCCCCCAAAAAAGACCCCCGACGAAGGGCTCGTACCCACCTTCGTCCATGCCGCGGTGTGCGCAGCATGAGCGTTTGCAGGCATCCGTCACAACTCACTACGACGACCGACCGGGAATCCTGTGGCAAAAAAGTCCGGAATTCGACTTTGGCGGCGGCGATCCCCGGAAGCGGCTCCACGGTGCTCGCTGGCGTCGCTCGACTACGCCAGGGGGCAGCCCACGATGGCAATGCCGCTCCGATCCGCAGCCGCCACCACGGCGGGTCGGTCGAGGAGGATCACCTGGCCGGCTCCGATCGCGAGACAGCCGCCGCCCGAGGCGGCCAGTCGCTCCACCGTCTGGATCCCGACGCTCGGCACGTCTGCCCGACGGTCGTGGCCGGACTTGGCGGTCTTGAGCAGCGTCCATCCCTTGGCGCGGGACAGGGCACCCGCCCGCTCGATCATGGCGTCGGTGCCTTCAACCGCCTCGACCGCCAGCACGTCGCGGTCGCGCACCGCGATGGCCTGTCCGATGTCCAACTCCACCGTCTGGGCCAGAAGCGGCCAGCCGAACTCGATGTCGGCGCGTTGGGCCGGACTGGGCCTCACCGAGCCAATCACGCCCGACGGTGCGAGGTGGTTGGGGATGTAGGTGGTCGAGTCGATGATCGTGATTCCTTCGCTCGCCAGTTCGTCCGCCACCGCCGCGAGGAGCACCGCGTTGCGGCGATCGTGGCGGAGCCGACGATACCACAGCCGCGCCGCACGCCAGTCGGGAAGCTGGCGGAACAGCCGGAGCGGATCGTGCATCCTGGCCTTGGCCACCCGGCCGACCATGACCGCCTCCCGCACCCCGTTGCGGCGCAGCAGGCGGATCCAGCGACCCAGCTGCACGATCCCCGCGGTGTCGAACCGGTCGCAGAGCGCTGGAAGACCAGGATCGAACTGGTCGCGCAGACCGATGCAGGCCACCGGGCGGCCCGCCGATCGCGCTCCCTTGGCGACCAGGATCGGCAAGACACCCTGGCCGGCGATCAGGCCAAGCGGGCGCTGGGATTCCGCATCGGGCGACGGCATCGGCTGGAACAGCGTAACGCTCTCCAGGGAGCGGGGGCGCGCATGGATCCCGACCTTGCGCCAGAATGCGGTGGCAACCGCCCTCGCGTCCGACTCGCCTCGTCCCGCCCGCATGCCCGCCATCACCGTCTACTGCTCCTCCTCGGACTTCCTCGACCCCGCCTTCCATGCGGAGGCGAGGGCCGTTGGCGAGGGAATCGCCCGTCGATCCTGGGCGCTGGTGTACGGCGGGGGCAGCGTCGGACTCATGGGCGAGACAGCCCGGGCGGCGAAGGCAGGCGGCGCCCGCGTGATCGGCGTGATCACGTACAAGCTGGTGGACATGGAGCAGGGTTGGTCCGAGTGCGACGAGCTGGTGGTCGTGGACACCATGCGACAGCGCAAGCAGATCCTCGAGGAGCGCGGCGATGCGTTCCTTGCTCTCCCGGGCGGCTTGGGCACCTACGAGGAGCTGTTCGAGATCCTGGTCGGGCGGTATCTCGGCGACCACGCGAAGCCGATCGGGATCGTGAATGCGCGAGGCTACTTCAATCCGCTGGTGGCGATGGTGGAGCACGGGATCGAGCATCGGTTCATTCCCGAGCGGTGTCGCGAGCTCTTCGTGATCGAACCCGCGGTCGAAGCGGTGCTCGCCTCGCTTGCCTGCTCCCTCGAATCGGGTGCGGGATCCGTTTGATCGGGAAGTGATACGCTGGCGGCCCGGGCGCCACGGGCGGCGCCGGTGGAATCGCTGGGGACGCAGGGTTCCCCGGTCGGCACGATCCGGAGAGGAGAGGGAGGCGCCGGTACCGCCAAGGTCCATCGACGCACTCGAACCGCATGCTGCTTGTCGTTCTCATCGCTCCGGTTGTCGGCCTGCTCGTGGCGCTGCCCTCGGTGTGGGGGCTCGTCCGCGCCGGTCACCGGATGGGAGCCTTGGACACCGCGGGCCACGGTGCGCACGTCAAGGTGCTGCGCCGCGTGCCGAACATCGGCGGCATCGGCATCTACCTCGGCGTGGCCCTTCCGCTGGCGGCGGCGCTGGCACTGATCGGCGCAGCGCCCGGCGTGCTCTCCCGGGCGGCACCGTCGATCGAGCCGCTGTTGCCGCGCTTGCGCGAGTCGCTTCCTGCGGGTCTTGGGCTGCTTGCCTGCACCACCGTCCTCCACCTGCTCGGCCTCGTGGACGATCGGCGCAGCCTGGGGCCGTTTCTCAAGCTCGTCGTTCAGATCGCGGCCGCGGCCGTGATGGTGGTGTTCTTCGACACGCGCCTGCTCACGCTGCTCGACGGCATGTCGCCGCTCGGCCCGTTGCCCAGCATCGTGGTCTCCGTCCTGTGGATCGTGCTGATCTGCAACGCCATCAACTTCCTCGACAACATGGACGGCCTCGCCGCCGGCGTCGCCGCGATCTCCGCCGCCATGCTCATGGCCGCAACCTGCATCAACGCCCAGTGGTTCGTCGCAGCCCTCCTCGGCCTGCTGATCGGGGCCCTGATCGCCTTCCTCTGGTTCAACTTTCCGCCCGCCCGCATCTTCATGGGGGACGGCGGCTCGCTGGTCGTCGGCTTCATTCTGGCCGTCGCCACCGCCCGCACGGTGTACATCGATCCCTCCCAGCCCGACTACCCGCTGGGCACGGCGTGGTACGGCGTGCTCATGCCCGTCGTGGTCCTGGCGATCCCCATCTACGACTTCACGAGCGTGACGCTCGTCCGCATCCGGCAGGGGAAGAGCCCGTTCGTCGGCGATCAGCAGCACTTCTCGCACCGATTGGTGCAGCGCGGGCTGAGCCGGCGCGGCGCGGTCGTCGTCATCTGGAGTCTGGCGGCGGTGACCGGCATCAGCGGGATCGCGCTGGGAACGCTCCTGCCGTGGCAGGCGGCGCTGGTCGGCGTTCAGACGGTGCTGGTGCTGCTTGTCCTGGCGATCTTCGAATACGCCAGCCGTCGAGCCGGAGATGGCGCGAAGGGAGAGGCGCCGTGACAGGCTCGTCCTGGGCCGACCTCACCCGCCGTGTCGCCCTGGTGGCCATTGTGGGCATGGCGATACTGCGCGCAACCACCGCCTTTGCCCCCGAACTCGTCTTCGACATCGACCCGGTGCTGGCCGGTGGCGCCCAGCCGGCGCTGGGGCCGGCGGGCAGCCTCCTTGTCGACGTGGTGCTGCTGCTCGGCGCCGGGCTGGCGCTCCTCGGCGAGAGGCTCGCGGGTCGGGCGGTGTCGGGACGAATGCTCGCGCTGGCCTTGATCCCGGTTCCGTTCCTCCTCCGCCACGGCTGGACGAACGCGGACGATCTCGTGCACGGCTCGGCGTGGATCGCGGCCGTCGCCGCCGCGGTGGGCTTGGCCCATCTCTGCCGCGACGATCGGACCCGCCGCCTGGCGCTGGCGATGCTCCTCGCCGCGGTGGCGCCGCTCGCCGTGCGCGGCGCATGGCAGATCACGGTCGAACACGATGCCACGGTGCGTCTGTACCTGCGCACCAAGGAGGCGTTCCTGGCGGCCCGCGGATGGTCGCCCGACTCGCCGCAGGCCCGCATCTACGAGGAGCGCTTGCGGCAACCGGAAGCCACGGGCTGGTTCGCCTTGGCGAACGTCTACAGCTCGCTCATGGTGGCCATGGCCCTTGCGTGGGCTGGCGCAGCGCTGGCGGCCGTGCGCCGCCTTCCCGGCGGCTGGTCCGGTCTCGCGGGTATCGTGGCCTTGGCGGCGATCGGTCTCATCGGGTTCAACGGATCCAAGGGTGCCGTAGGGGCGTTCCTGATCGGAGCGGTGCTCCTTGCGCTCGGCGCCTGGCGTCCGCGACTGTTCGCTGGCGTGGGTCGTTGGACGCTGGTGCTCCTGCCGCTGGCCGGACTGGCCGCCATCGTGGCGCGGGGACTCCTCCCCGAAGGCCTTGGTGCGGAGCGGAGCCTCCTCTTCCGCTGGCAGTATCTCGTCGGCGCCGGACGCGTGATCAACGACCATTGGCTGTTCGGCGCGGGACCCGAGGGATTCCGCGAC
Source organism: Phycisphaerales bacterium (assembly GCA_020427695.1). Taxonomy (GTDB): domain Bacteria; phylum Planctomycetota; class Phycisphaerae; order Phycisphaerales; family SM1A02; genus JAGQOG01. The sequence goes on along the minus strand of JAGQOG010000247.1, from coordinate 3,524 downwards.
GCCTACCTGTTGGTGCGATTGCCCCGGGCGCCGGAAGAGATCGGCAGCGCTCACAGCGTGTTCGTGGACTGGCTGGCCGCGGGCGGGCTCGCAACCCTGGCGTGGACCGGGCTGGTGGTGTGGCTGTTGGTTCGCCAAGCGGGACGCGTTGCGTCGGATGTGTCGCCCACGGCGGGATCCGCCGTGGAGTGCTCGTCCCCGGCCGGCGAGAAACCCTTGCCGCGGCGCGAGATCATCGTCCCGCTCCTGGTCGTCGGCGCCGGATTCGCGCCGTCGCTGTGGATCGAGGGCGCCATGTTCTCGCCGGCCGATCTCGTGCTGCGCGGCGTGGGTGTGGTCGGCTGGTTCGTGCTGGTCCTGTTCCTCGACGCGCTCCTCCTCCGTTGCGCGGCCCAGCGCCGCGTGTTCGAGTGGGGGCTCGCGGTGGCGATGGCGGCACTCGTTCTCCACGCGCAGATCGAGATGACGTTCTGGCTGCCGGGTTCGTCCCACTTCGCGCTGGCCTTCCTTGGCGCGGTGGCCACGGCGCCGGCCCGCGGAACCGCGTGGGTCGCTCGGGCCGGTGCGGGAGCGTTCGTGCTCGGCGCCGTCGCCCTGTCGTTCTTCGCCTGGCTTCCGGCCCACCGCCAGCAGACGCTTCTGATCGACGCCGCGACGCCGCTGCAGGCGTTGTCCCGCGTACGCCCCGAGGAGACGACTCCTTCCGATGCGCGACGGCTGGAGGCTTCGGCCCGCGAGGCGGCGGCGGCGGGCCTGCGAACGGCGTGGGAGACGTGGCCGATCAACACCGCGCCCGCGGCGCGTTCGATCGAGCAGGTGCTCATTGCCGCGGTGTTGACGGAGGGCGACGAACGGGCGCGGCTCCTCTGCCAGGCCGGATTGTGGAGCGACGACCTCGCGCGTCGCGAGGCGTCGGGGCGTGCCGGGCGGGCCGCCGCGATGGTCGCCGAGGCCCAGGCCGAGGGAGGTCACGACCCCGCGGGATGGCAAGCCGCCTACAACGCTTGGCAGCGGGTGGCCGAGCATGATCCCCAGAGCATGGTGCCGGCGCTGCGGGCGGCCCGAGCCGCCGAGCGGGCAGGCATGTCCGCCGCCGCCGCCGCGGCGCTCGAACGGGCGTTGGAGATCGACGAGAACCTCGTGCTCGATCCGCGGAAGCAACTGACGCGCGAGCAGCGCCGAGAGGTCGAGCGGCGACAGGAGCGGTTGCGGGAAGACCTGAATCGCCAAGACATCGCGGTCCCGGGGCAACCGGGGTCTTGATCAGGAGCAGGCCAATGAGCGAGCGATGCGTCTACACCGTGACCGCCGAGTTCGACGACGAACACGTGCTCGACGAATGGCTCGCGTGGCTGCGCGACGGACACCTCGCCGATGTCCGCGCGGCCGGCGCACTGGATTCGGAAGTCATCCGCTGGGAAGGCGCCGAGCGTTGCTGCTCGGTGCACTACCACTTCGCCGACCGGGACGCCTTCGCCGCGTACGAACGCGATCACGCGCCGCGATTGCGCGAAGAGGGCATCCAGCTGTTCCCGCCGTCGCGGGGGATTCGGTACCGCCGTGGAGTGGGTGTGGTCGTTGGGTGAGCGTGTCGAGTGCCAAATCGGGTGCCACGGCCTTCCAGGCCGTGCGACGGGGTTCGACGCGATCCGCACGGCCAAGATGGCCGTGGCACCCGAACGTGGCACACGACCTGGGATCCCGGGTGACACTCGACCTATTCCGTCGCCGGCGCACGTCGCAACAGGTCGTCGAGGCGGCCGATGGCGGCGCTCGCGGCGGCGGCCCGCGCCGTGACGTCGGCGATCGGGGGCAGCGCTGCGCCGCCAAGCGGATCGCGCCCGGCGAATTCCTCGATCGTCACCGCGGTCATGACCGGTGACATGAGGAAGTTCGGTCGTTCGGACCGGATCGCCTGGCACGCCTCGGCGTCGTAGAGATCCGCCACGCTGACGAGCGGACGGTCCTCCGACCAGTCGTACGCTCCCACCTCGGATTCGTCCGCGAACAGCAGGGCGAGGGCCAGGAAGCCGTTCGCGTCTCGCGCCGCGATCGCCGACTCGCGCCGCGTGCCCACCGTGGGTGCGACCGGCACGAGTCTGGCGAGCATCGCCGCCCGATCGGCCTTGAATCCTTCGGCGTGTCCGAACGGGTCGGCACGGCGAATGCCGTCCACGCTCGCCCGCAACGACGATCGTCCCGGCGCATCGGCGGGCAGCGCCGCCAGAAGCACCGGCACCACCGCCACGGTCTCTTCCAGCATGGACTGGGCGAGAAGGGCATGGGCGATGGATGGATCCGACGACAGGTGGTTGACGACGGCGATCGCCGTGCGGATCGACGCGACGGCGCGGTCCAGTCGGGCGGGATCGTCCTTGCCGCCGTCGACATCGAGCAGTGCCGATACCAGCAGCACACGCACGGCGCCACGCAGGCCGGCGCCGTACGGCGGCACCGCGACGGGTCGCGCGAGTCCCGTCATCCGCTGGTCGAACGCACAGCGGGGTGCCTTCGCGCCTTGGAACAGCACCTCGACCACGGGCCCTTGCGCCCGGGCGACGGCATCCTGCACCAGCGCCCGCGTGCCGTCCTCCACGCGACCATTGAGTAGCCGGAACGCCTCGAGGTACTGTTGGCGCTCGGCACCAATGGCGCTGGCCGCATTCGCCGCCTTCAGGTACCACACCGCCGCGTTGGCGAGCGACTCGGACGACACCTTGCCGTTCGCGATCGCGCGAAGCTGCTCGAGGCGTGTTCGGACCATGGCCTCGGTCCGGATCTTGACCTCGAGCATCGAACTGAACGAGGGCATGAGCGCCTTGCCGAGCTCGCCACCCGCGCCGTCTTCGAGCTGTCGATCGAGTTCGGCGATCGCGACGCGGGCGGCCTCGGGATCGGGCTCGCGAAACGCAGCCTCGTAGCCTTCCATGAGGCGCTCGGCCTTGCCCAGGTCCGCGCGGATCTCGTCGGCGGTCATGGTCGCCAGCGGGTGCGGGGGCTCCGGCTCGCCCGGAAGCACGAAGGGCGTGCGGGGAGCGCTGACGATTGCCAGCAGGTCCGTCATGGCCTCGGGCGACTCGAGCGCCTGGTGCACCGAGAGCGACATCATCTCCGCTTCGCCGTGCACCGAGTCGGCGAACCGGAACGGATCGTTCGCTTCCAGCGGCTCGAGCACCGTGGCCAGTTGTGCGGCATGGGCCGGATCAAGCGCGGCCCCATCGAGCGCGACTTGGACGGCCTGATCCGTGGTCATGGCCACCGACGCGGCCACGAGGGAGCTGATGGCGAGTCCATCGTTCGCCGTGTGCACACTCATGCGCGAGATCGCGCCCATCGCGTCCACCGCGCCGTCGACATCGCCGTCCGCGAACTTCACCGCCGCTTCCAGCCGGGCGAGGCGCGAGAACGCCCGCATCACCGAGAGATGCGGAAGATTCAGCGCATACCCGGCGCTGCGATCCTCGATGAACTGAGCATCCGGTCGCCGGCTCGCCTGGTGAATCAACTCGAGCAGCGGACCCGCC
>JAGQOG010000015.1 GCA_020427695.1 Phycisphaerales bacterium | reverse complement strand
GCTCTTCCAACCGGCGGAGGAAGGCGGCGGGGGCGGCCGCCGAATGGTCGAGGACGGTTGTCTCGACGGGCGCGTGATCGGTCCGCCGATCGACCGCATGTTCGGACTCCACGGCTGGCCGTCGAGTCCGATCGGTGTGGTCAGCACGAAGGAAGGTCCCCTCTTCGCGGCCAGCGACCGCTTCGAGATCGCGGTGCGCGGCCACGGGGGCCACGCGGCTTGGCCCGAGATGTGCCGCGATCCGATCGTCGCCGCCAGCGCCGTCGTCCAGGCGATCCAATCGATCGTGAGCCGCAACGTGGCGCCACAGGATCCCGCGGTCGTTTCCGTGACGCGATTCGACGCCGGGACCAGCTTCAACATCATCCCCGACGGCGCCGTGCTCCAGGGCACGGTGCGCACGCTCCGAACCGAAGTGCAGGAGCTCGTTCGGCAACGCCTGGGCGAGATCGTGCAGCAGGTCTCCGCCGCGCACGGGTGCGACGCGACATTCGAGTACATCGTGAACTACCCCGTCATGGTGAACGATGGCGCCGCGGCGGAGACCGTCGGCCGGATCGCGGCCGAGGCCTTCGGGTCCGAGCGAAGCAGGCTTGCCGAACAACCGGAGATGGTCGGCGAGGACTTCGCGTTCTACGGCCAGCGCATCCCGGCGTGCTTCTTCCTGCTCGGCCTGCGTCCGCCCGGCGCCACCTCGATGCCCTCGCTGCACCATCCGCGCTTCGACTTCAACGACGAGGCGATCGCACCGGGCATCGAGATGTTCGTGCGGCTGGCGCTCGCGGGCTGAGCGAACACGGCCAATCGGCGAAATCGCCGTTGATCCAACGTCTCCATCCTGCTCCAATGGGCGCGGCTTCCGAGCCATCGAACGTCGCGTTCGAATGGAGGTCCGTCCATGACTCGACATGTCGTCTCCCGCCGCGCGGCCTTGCGGGCAGGCTTCGGCGCCGTCGGCATCGGCGTCCTGCGGTCTTCGGGCCTGCTGGGATCCGGAGTCGCGGCGGCGCTGGCGACCGCGCCGGCTCTCGGGCGCCGCCGCAGTGCCCTCGACGATGGCCTCCTGGGTGCGCCGATTCTCGACATCTCCGCCGACGAACCGTCGCTGGTCGTCGACGGCATGCGGGTGGCCCGCTGGTGGTCGGGCGACGACTTCCAGTTCAACACGATTCCCTTCCACTCGTGCGAGAACTGTTTCCCGGAGGGCACGCCGCCCGCGCCCACGGAGGAAGTCGAGGTCGCGGTCGTGGGTGGCGGGCTCTCCGGCCTGTGTTCCGCCTACCTGCTGCGGGACCGGCAGGTCGCCCTTTTCGAGCTGCGCGATCGCGTGGGCGGCAACACCATGGGCGAGCGGTGGAACGGCGTGCCCTACTCCCTCGGCGGCGCCTACTTCATCACGCCGGACGCGGGCACCTTCCTCGACACGCTGTACCAGGAGCTTGGCTTCGAACCGGACGTGACGGTGGACAAGGGCTCGTTCGAGATCGAACTGCACGGGCGCATCGTGGACGACTTCCTCGCGGCCCGCGGACTCCCGCCTGACCAGCAGGCGCTCTTTGCACGCTACGCCGAGGTCGTGCAGTACTACG
>JAGQOG010000246.1 GCA_020427695.1 Phycisphaerales bacterium | reverse complement strand
TGTCGGGACCGTGCTTGGCGATTCGAAGGGCCCACGGCAGCGTGACGTTGGTCAGCGCCTGGGTGGAGGTTCGCGCCACGGCGCCGGGCATGTTCCCGACGCAGTAGTGGACGACGCCGTCCACCTGGTAGACGGGATTGGTGTGGGTGGTCACCCGAGCGGTCTCGACGCATCCGCCCTGGTCGATGGCGACGTCCACGATCACCGACCCGGGCCGGATGTGCTTCAGGTCGTCGCGTCGAACGAGTCTCGGCGCCTTGGCCCCCGGCACGAGCACGGCGCCGACGACAAGGTCTGCCCACTGGAGTCGTTCGCGGATCGCCTGCGGATCGGAGTAGATCGTGACCACGTTGGCCGGCATCACCTCGTCGAGCCAGCGGAGGCGATCCACGTTGATGTCCATGATCACGACGCGGGCGCCGAGGCCTGCGGCCATCCGCGCGGCGCACGTACCCACCACGCCGCCACCGATGATGAGCACGTGTCCGGGTTCGACACCGGGAACACCGCCCAACAGCACGCCACTGCCGCCCCACGGCCGTTCGAGGTACTTCGCGCCCTCCTGCACGGAGAGCTTCCCCGCGACTTCGCTCATCGGCGTGAGGAGGGGCAGGTGGCCGTGGTCGTCGGTCAGCGTCTCGTACGCCACCGCGATGCACCTGCTCTCCAGGCAGCCGATCGTGAGGTCCTTGTCCGCGGCGAAGTGGAAGTAGGTGAAGACGATCTGCTCGGGACGGATCCTTCCGATCTCCTCCGGCTGCGGCTCCTTGACCTTGACGATCATGTCCGCCTGTTCCCACACCTCCTCGGCCGACTTCACGATCCTGGCGCCGGCAGCCAGGTACGCCTCGTCGGGGAAGCCGCTGCCTACGCCGGCGCTGGCCTGCACCAGGACGGTGTGTCCGTCAGCGCGCATCATTTCGGCGCCAACGGGACGCATGCCGACTCGGAACTCGTCCGTCTTCACTTCCTTTGGAACGCCAACAATCATCGCGCGTCTGCCTTTCTGGGATGCGAACCCGGCATGATACCGGACGGCGTCGGCCCGGGGAGGGGTGCCGAAGCCGACGCGGACCGGCCGAGTTCCGCGGTTCTTGGTACAGTCCCGGGCTTTCAGACCCGCTTTGCGGCGCGGTGGCGTCCAGGTTCCCCGGGTCCTCGGCGAGGTACGCCGCCACCCGATCAGGCTCGCCGGGCGCCGTTCCCGGCACCCGGCAGGAGGTTTGGTTTCGATGATGACGCGGACGATCCGGCATCCTGCTCCTCACCGATCTCGGCGGTTCGCCGGCGTGGCGCTGGCCGTCGCCTTGGCGGCCTTCGGTCCGGCCGATTCCCCGGCCGCCGCCCAGAATGCCACCAAGGGCGTCGTGGACCAGTTGAACAACGAGCCGGCCCAGCGCGTGTCGGCCGCGAACACCAGCTACCGCACGATTCTCGACGCCTACCTCGACATGACCGCGCCGCCGGTCCCGATCACCGCCGACTTCGACGTCACGCAGATCTGGCCGGGGATGCCCGACTGGAAGAAGTTCGCCGAATGGGCCCAGGCCAACCCCGGGATGGCGGCAGCGCTCGAGAAGAGCCGCGATGCCCTGAGCTTCGGACTGCCGTACGGCGAGAGCGCCGTCGATGCGAAGTACCGCGACGCCGGCCTGGTGGCCCGCATCGGGGTCGATGGGGACCTCCGTCGTGTCGACTATCCGTACATCAAGGCCATCGACACCATCACGGCCTTTGCCGTCGCCGAGTTCTACCGCCGAAACGAGGCGGGACAGTTCAAGGAGGCGTTCGAGCTGGCCAGCGCAACCAACCGCTTCTTGCGCACCATGTGCGACCGTGTCATGCTCGCGGAGAAGATGCGGTTCTTCCAACTGCTGAGCGACGTGCTCAGCATTCAGCGGGACGCCATGTACACCTACCGCGACAAGATCCCGGCGGACGTGTACCGCGACTTCGCCCGGAAGGAGCTTCCGTTCCTGCGTCCCGACCGCAAGCGGCTGGAGATGCCCGAGGGCGAGCGGATCGTGTCGGAGGCCCTGCTGGCGGGAGTGTTCGACAGCCGCGGGCAGGCCGATCCGGAGCTGTTCGCCGAGACGTTCGGCGAGTTGCAGGCCGCCGACAAGCCGCTCACGCGCTTCGGCGCGGCGAAGCGCTGGCGGCGCATCGCGGAGGTGCACGGCAGTCTCGATGCGTCGGAGAAGAAGCTCAAGGCCGTCTACGACGACTGGTGGCGCCGGTGGCGCATGCGCGAGTACGACCCGATGCAGGATCTTCCGACGGAGCTCTCCCGCACGAACCCGATCCGGTACGGGGCCGTGGTCTACTCCATTCGCGACATCGACGTCCTCTTCGAGATGCGGAAGCGGCTCGCCGCCGAGGTGAACGGCGCCGCCATGACGGCCGGACTCCTGGGCTATCGAGTCGACTACAAGACATTGCCCGACGATCGGGAAAAGGCATATGCCGTCTACATGCGGAAGATCTCCGACGCGGATCCCTGGGATCGCGACTATGGACGGTTCCTCTTCCGCTGGCTTGGCAGCGAGCGCAAGGCGGTGGACACGCCCGACGGGCGGGTCTGGGTCGACGGGGCCGTGGTCTACGCCCGCGGTCGCGACCATGAGGACGGCGACTTCAACGAGTCGACGCCCGACGGATCGTTCGGCGACATGATCGTCTTCCCGCCGTTGCGGGCGTTGGAGCGGGAACAGGGCGTCGGACAGTAGGGGTCCGGTCGGAACGTCGTGCCGGCTGGCCTGCCCAGGCGGCTTGACCGCCATCGGGCACCGCGCGGTGCCCTTTCACATGGCGGAGCGACCACGGGAGCGAGCAGCATGTCGAAGATCGAGAAGATGGCGATCATCGGTTCCGGACCGGCGGGCTGGACGGCAGCGATCTACGCCGCCCGCGCCGACCTCGAGCCCGTGTGTGTCGTGGGGGTGGCCAAGCAGAATCCGGCGCCGGTGCTGCCCGGCGGACAGCTCATGCTGACGACCGAGGTCGAGAACTACCCCGGCTTCCCGGAGGGCGTGACCGGGCCGGAGATGATGGAGCTCTTCCAGAGGCAAGCGGAGCGTTTCGGCACCCGGGTGGTGTCGGAGGACATCGATTCGTGCGACTTCTCCACGCGGCCGTTCGTGCTCCGAACCTCCGGCGGCCAGGAGGTTCGGGCCCAGTCGGTCATCATCGCGACCGGTGCCACCGCCAACTGGCTGGGGCTCGAGAACGAACTGCGGCTGGCCACGTCGGGCGGCGGCGTCAGCGCCTGCGCCGTCTGCGACGGGGCGTTGCCCGTGTACCGGAAGCAGCCCCTGGCGGTCGTTGGCGGCGGCGACACCGCGATGGAAGAGGCGAGCTACCTGACGAAGTTCGCCTCGACGGTGTACATCGTTCATCGACGCAACGAATTCCGGGCGTCCAAGACGATGCAGGACCGCGTCCTCTCGGCGCCGAACGTCAAGGTGCTTTGGAACAAGGTGGTCGTCGATGTGCTTGGCGCCGACGCGATCGAGGGGATCCGCCTGAAGGACACCGAGACGGGCGAGGAGTCGACGCTCGACGTGAAGGGCCTCTTCATCGCCATCGGCCACTCGCCGGCGACGGCGTTCCTGAAGGACTCCGGTCTCGAGTTCGACGACAAGGGCTACATCCGCTTGCGCAGTCGCGGCAGCCAGACCAACATCGAGGGCGTCTTCGCAGCGGGCGACGTGGCGGACTCCGTCTACCGCCAGGCCATCACCGCCGCCGGCATGGGCTGCCAGGCGGCGCTGGATTGCGAGCGGTGGCTGGCGGGGCAGGGAGTGCATTAGGGCGGGGAGTCAACGAGGCATCAAGGCATCGAGGCATCAAGGCATCGAGGCATCAAGGCATCAAGGCATCGAGGGAAAGCTGGGATCGACGCGTTAGGGGGGATTGGGCACAACCGGCGTCGCACCGCAGCGCCAGCTTGCAAAGCACGCCCCCTTGATGCCTTGATGCCTCGATGCCTCTCCCGCCTCAATCCGGCGCCAGCCGCGTCACGATCCTCGCCCCCACCATGTCGCCCCAGACGTTCACGGCGGTCCGGCACATGTCGAGGATGCGATCGACGCCGAGCACGATCCCGATGGCGGCGATCGGCAGGGCAGGGACGCCGCGCCCGGCGAGGCTGGTGTTGACGGCCGTGATCACGATCACCATCGTCACCAGTCCCGCGGAGGGGATGCCCGCGGCGCCGATGGCGGCCAGGGTCGCGGTGATCACCACGATCAGCAGGTCGCTGAAGCCGAGGTCGATCCCGTACAACTGGAACAGGAACACGACCGCCACCGCCTCGTAGAGGGCGGTGCCGTCCATGTTGACGGTGGTCCCGAGCGGAATGACGAAGTTCGAGGCGCGCCGCGAACACCCCAGCTCGGTGGTCGCGACGTCGAGGGTGACGGGCATCGTCGCCGAACTCGAGCTCGTTCCGAACGCGGTCATGATCGCCCGCCGGGCTCGCCAGAGGGAGCGGTACGGGTTGCCGCCGCCGAACACCGCCAGCACCACCGGCAGCACGATCGTGGCGTGCGCCAGGAGTCCAAGGAACACCACCATCATGTACTTGCCGAGCGGACCCTTCAGCGAGTCGAAGCCCACCTTGCCGACCGCGTGCGTGACCAGGAAGAACACGCCCAGGGGGGTGAGCCAGATGACCCATCCCACCAGGCGCATGAGCGCATCGAAGAGTCCTTCGGCGACGCGAACGGCGGGGGCCGTCGTCTCGCCGCCGAGGGCGAGGGCGAGACCGAGAAGGATGCCGAAGGTGATGACGCCCAACGGGCGACCCGCCACGAGCTCCCCGAAGACGTTCGAAGGGAGCATCTGATCGACAATGTTCATCCACGCCGGCCCGAGTCCGAACCGTCGCCGTGCGGAATCCTTGGTCGCGCCCTTCGTCGCCTCCCGGGGCGGGCCGACCGATCCCTCGCGGCCGGCATCTTGAGCGGCCGGTCCTGATCCCTCGACGGAGGCCTCCTGTCGTCCAGTTTCCTCCTCGGTCACCGCCTCCCGCAGCGCGTCCACTTGGCCGGCGGCGCGACTGGCGTCGGTGGTCAGCGCCTGCACCTGCTCCGGCGGAAGTCCCTTGCCCGGGCCGATCCAGGAGACCAGGAACGCGCCCAGGACGACCGCCAACAGCATGGTCGTGATGAAGTAGAGCAGCGTTCCGCCGCCCACGAGACCCAGTCGCGAGGCATCGCCGATGCTGGTCACGCCGACCACGACGCTGACCAGGATCAGCGGCATGATGAGCAGCATCAGCGGTCGGACCAGAACGAGCTGGCCCGCCAGGCGCCAGGAGTCGGACACCGGCTCGCCGGACTGTTGGGCCGCCACGAACAGGCTCTGACCCAGCGCCACGCCGCCGATCAGTCCGAGCAGGATGAGCGCGGTGAGCACGTTCTCGCGGCGCATGGATGCAGGAGCCTCGACCGGTGCGGCGGAAGTCGCCGAACGAGTCGGAGTGTACGACGACCGGCGCCACGGCGAAACCCGCGCCCCGCGGGCCGGCGGCCATCGCCATCCGAACCCGGAGCTACGCCGGCGCTTCCTCGACGTTGCGCACGTGGAGCTCGTCGAGCTGCTCGAGGTCCACCGGGCCGGGCGCCTCGATCATCAGGTCGGCGCCGCTCTGCGTCTTCGGGAAGGCAATGACATCGCGAATGTTCTCGGTTCCGGCAAGGTGCATCACCAGCCGATCGAGCCCGAACGCGATGCCGCCGTGCGGCGGCGCTCCGTGCCTCAGCGCCCGCAACAGGAAGCCGAACTTCACCTCCGCCTCGGCGTCGCTCAGCCCGATCAGGTTGAACACCCGCTGCTGCACCGCGGGCGAGTGGATACGGATGGAGCCGCCGGCGATCTCAGAGCCGTTCAGCACGAGGTCGTATCCCGCCGAAACGCAGGCGCCGGGATCGGACTCCAGGATGTCGAACTGGTCGGGGTTCGGCGAGGTGAAGGGATGGTGCAGCGCGACCCAGCGGTTCCGTTCGTCGTCGTGCTCGAACATCGGGAAGTCGATCACCCAGAGGAACTTCCACTGCCCCTCGGGAACGAGTCCCAGCTCCCGGCCCATGCGCAGCCGCACCTCGCCCATCGTCTTGGTCGCGATCGCGTAGGTGTCGGCGGCGAACAGCACGGCGTCGCCGACTTCGAGGCCGAGCCTCTGCTTCAGGGCCTCGCCCGCATCGCCGGAGAGGAACTTCGCGATGCCCGTCTCCCAACCCTTGGCCGTGAGCTTCACCACGGGCAGGCCGCCGGCCTTGAACGTGCGCACCCACTCGCCCCAGCCGTCGGTCATCTTTCGGGTCAGCGTCTCGGCGCCGCCGGGCACGCGAATGGCCTTCACCACGCCCTTCGGTTTGGCGAGCGCATCCTGGAACACGCGGAAGTCCATCCGTTGCGCGACGTCGGACACGTCGGCGATCTCGAGTCCGAAGCGGGTGTCGGGACGATCGATGCCGAACCGCTCCATCGCCTCGTGGTAGGTCATCACCGGGATGGCGCCGATCTCCAGGCCGAAGATCTCCTTCCACAGGCCAGCCACGAAGCCGGAGATCATGTCGATCACGTCCTGCCGCTCGACGAAGCTCATCTCGAGGTCGATCTGGCTGAACTCCGCCTGCCGGTCCGCCCGCGGATCCTCGTCGCGCAGGCAGCGGCAGATCTGGAGGTAGCGGTCGAAGCCGGCGATCATCAGGATCTGCTTGAAGAGCTGTGGGCTCTGCGGCAGGGCGTACCACGAGCCCGGATAGAGGCGGCTGGGAACGACGAAGTCGCGGGCGCCCTCGGGCGTGGACTTGATCAGCAGCGGCGTCTCTATCTCGAGGAATCCGTTGTGGGCGAAGTAGTCGCGGGCGAACTTCGTCACCCGGGATCGCAGGCGCATGATCTGCTGCATGCGCGGTCGGCGCAGATCGATGTACCGGTAGCGCAGCCGCGTCTCCTCGGCGATGCGGTCGGCCTCGTGCTCGTCGGGAAGGATCGGCGGAACCTCGGCCTTGTTGAGCACCTCGATGGCGGAGGCGAGCACTTCGATGGATCCGGTCGCGAGGCGGGGATTCGCGTCGCCGGCCCGCTTTCGCACCTTCCCGCGCACGGCGATGACGTCCTCGCGCCGCAGAGCGCGAGCCGCGGTCACCACGTCCCCGGGCACGTCCTCGAGGTCGAACACGACCTGCGCGAGGCCCTCGCGGTCGCGAAGGTCGCAGAACACCAGTCCACGACCCTGGTCGCGGTAGGTGTTCACCCATCCGGCAACGACAACCTCCTCTCCCTCGTGCTGGGGACGAAGCAGGCCGCAGTAGTGCGTGCGTTTCAGCATGGTGGCGCAGATCCGTGGGGCGAGGGAGGGTCCGACCCCGGCCGGGGCGGATGCCGTCGCGGTGGCGGGAAAAGACCGGAACTGTACCACCGACGGCGTCGTCGTCGCGAACATCGGCCTCGTACGGGGCCTCAGTGCGTGGGGGTCGGCGTCTCGTCGGCCGCGCGCCCCGGCTCGCGACATCCCGCTCCGGGACGGCCCTGGTCGCCAAGCTCGTTCCGCGCCGCCTCCGCGCGTTCCTTCAGCGCTTCGACCGTCTCCGGATGGAGATCCGCCACGTTCCGGCGCTCGCCCGGGTCGGCCTCGAGGTCGTACAGCTCGTAGGCGGTCCGGCCCGTCGCGTAGGGGCCGGGCCATCCGTCGCGACCCGGCTCGACGCCGACATACGAGCGGTACTCGTGCGGGAGATGCAGCTTCCAACGGCCATGTCGGACCGCCTGCAGCTGCCGGTCGTAGTAGTACCAGTACTCCTGCCGGGGGGCGGCGGACGGATCGCCGCGCAGGATCGGCATCAGGCTGACCCCGTCGATCGGCAGCGCCGGAGGCTGGGCGCCCGTGGCCTCGACCACCGTGGGAAGCACGTCGATCGTGGCCGCGATGCTCGCGCAGTCGGTGCCGGCGGGCACGTGTCCCGGCCAGCGCACGATGCAGGGCACGCGGCAGCCGCCCTCCCACATCGAGCCCTTGCCCTCGCGCAACGGCACCGCCGATCCGGCGTGGTTGCCGAAGTTGAGCCACGGTCCGTTGTCGCTGGTGAAGATGACGATCGTGTCGTTCGCGAGGTCATGGCGATCGAGCGCCGCCAGCACTTCTCCGACCGACCAGTCGATCTCCATGATCACGTCGCCGTAGAGGCCCTGTTCGCTGCGGCCGCGGAAGGCGGGATCGCAGCCGAGGGGAACGTGCGGCATCGAGTGCGCGAGATAGAGAAGGAACGGGCCGTCCGCGTGGGCGTCCACGAAGGCAACCGCTCGCTCCGTGTATCGGCGCGTGAGCGTGGACTGGTCCTCGAGGGTCTCGATGCGGTCGACCTCGCGCTCGCCGTCGAGCAGCGGAAGCGGGGGATACGCCTTCGCCTTCCAATGGTCCGGCGGAAGGGGCTGGCCGTCGAATCCCACCGGCCACATGTCGTTCGAGTAGGGCAGGCCCAGGAACTCGTCGAAGCCCTGGCGGGTGGGCAGGAACGGAGCCCGGTGACCGAGATGCCACTTGCCGAAGGCGCCGCACGCGTACCCGCGATCCTTGAGCAGTTCCGCGAGGGTCTGTTCCGACTCCGCCAATCCGATGACCGCCTTGGGGCCAAGGGCGCCGAGGATGCCGACCCGATTCGGATAGCACCCGGTCAACAGCGCCGTTCGCGATGCGCTGCACACGGCTTGTGCCACGTAGAAGTTCGTGAAGCGCATGCCCTCGGACGCCAACCGATCGAGCGTGGGCGTGTCGAATCCCTTGGCACCAAAGCACCCGACGTCGGCGTAGCCCTGGTCGTCGGTGAGGATCACCACCACATTCGGACGCCCCGGATCCCGTGCCGCGGGAAACGTCGCCGTGGCGATCGCGAATGGGGGCAGGGCGGACGCCACGAAGGCCGCCGGTGCGGCCCATCGACCGAGCGATCGTCCGAAGGTCATGGAGGCAGGATAGTGGCGCCAGCACGATCGTGGGCGCGTCCGCGCGGGCCCGGACCGTGCCCCCGGCGCGGCCCGCCACGCACGTTGCTACGCGGCGTCGTCCACCTCTTCCGCGCCGCCGTCGAGCGTGCCTTCGCCGTCGTCGGCGATCGGGCGCTGCCGGCGCGAACCGCCCCGGGTGGGTCGGTCGCGGGTCTCGCGATCGAGTGCCCGGCACGTGGCCTCGAGGGCCTGATGGAGCTTCTCGTGGTCGGGCACCGCATCGAGCCGGGCGAGCAACGCGTCAACCTGCCGATCGAGGTCCAGTCCGGTGTCGACCGAGTCGATGGCTTCGTCGCCGAGCTGTTCCAGGGCGTGCGCGAACCAGCTCAGGTCGGGATGCTCGGGGTCCGCCGGCGGTTCGATCCGCGCGCGGACGGTGGCTTGACCGATGGCGACGATGGGGCAGAGCCTCAACTGGGTGAACGGCTCGCGGCAGATCACCGCCACCGGGACATCCGCCTCGAGCGCGGCCAGGCGCAGCCGCCGCGCGTCGGCTCCCACGAGCGGCGGCTGGAAGAGGTAGCAGCCTGGCTCGGGCACCTCGTCGGGGACCACGCTCTGCCGCACCTGGACCCCGCCCTCCTGCCCGGCGTCCAGCGCGAGCTGGAGTCGCTGGCGACGCGCCTCCATCAGGGGCAGGCAGATCCGAGCCATGCGTTCGAAGTCGTCGGCGCTTCGGGCCATGTGCAGGGCCCGGTCGGCGAGTCGCTCCGCTTCGGCGTACTCGGTCTTGGCCAGCGCTTCGCTCGCCTGCTCCATCAGGAGGTCCAGTTGCTCGCCCTTGATCGTCCGTGTCATCTTCTTCAGGTCCTCCCGCGCTCCGACGCCTGCCGTCCCAGGGCGGGCAGCAGCGCATTCCAGCGTTCGATCGTCTTCGGCATCTCGTAGAGCAGACAGTCGGCGAGGCGAACGTCGTCCTGCTGCCGCATGGCGGCGCGGATCTCCCGCAGTGCGGCCGCGAGTTCGCTCAGCGAGCCGGGAAGGCTGGCGTCCGAAAGCTGAAGCGTGGTCGGATCCCAACCGGCCAGTTCCAAGCCGCGCTCGACCGCCGCACCAACCTGCGTCCATCGATCCAGCACCGCCTCCAGGGCGTGCATCGCCTCCGCACGCTGTCCCGACTGGAGCAGCTCCGCCGCATCGCGCTGTCCGGCGTCGATCTCATGCACGACCTCGGCGGCGTTCGAGAACGCGTCCCGCAGCAGTTCGCCGATCGTCGAAGTGCCGATCCGGATGTCCTCCGGAACGCTCTCGCGGGACTCGATTCCCGCCAACGCATGCTCGTCGAGCCGCTCGCCGTCGAGGAACACCTCCACCACGATCCGACCCTGCTCCTCGGCGACGCTCGCCGCTTCGGCCAGCGCCTCGGCCGCCGTGCGGGCGGAGCAGGGACAAGGCTGGTCGTCGATGAAGATGCGCATGGTGGCCTCGCTGGTGGGGCGCCGCCGCCCGTTCGTCCGCTTATCGGCCACCCGGGGGCCGATCTGAAGTCGAAGCGCCGAGGAATGCCCGGCACCGGCCTCCCGCGGCCAAGTCGGCTCGCGGTCGCTCGGCTCACGTCTCCAGGAGCTTCTCGACCTGCGACGCCAGGGCGGCGCTGGACAGTGTGAAGTGCACGCAGCCGTCGGGATGCAGTTCGACCAGCACGGGCGTGATGGTGGTGGTGATGAGGATGCCCTGATCCACGCTGTCGGCATCCGAGAGGATCGCCTGGATGAGGGCGCGGAGCGTGTGCAGGTCGGGGGGCGCACACAGGAGGGGATCGCGGGTGTTGAGCCTGACGCTCGCGGTGGCATCCACTTCCGCCCATTCCTCGACCGTGGCCATGCTGAAGGCAACGACGTCGAAGACCCGCCGCCACTTCCCGATGGGCAGCACCAGCAGTTGCTGAACCCGCATCTTGTGGAACAGCGTCTCGAGAAGCTCCGGCAGGCGCTCCTTCGCCACGGTCAACCGCGGGCCGTCGCCGGCTTGCCCGCCGAGCTGCTCGCCGGTTGCGCCCTCGGGGATCACGCGGACGTGCACCGAATCGTTCGGCGCGTCCAAGGCGAGCTCGAGACGGTCGTCCGGGCGGTCGACCTTCACCACCCCGACCTCACCCAAGAGCTCCATCGCGTCGTCGTAGCTGACGAACTCCACAGCAGGCCTTTCTCGGCGCCCACGCGCCGCGCGGATCCTTCACCAGGATCGGGGTCACTGTACCTCATTGCGGGCGATTGCGGGCCCGGTGCGGCCTCGGGCGACGGCGCGGAACTGCCGCTTCGGCTACCCTCTCCGCACGTCAGTGCCCCCGGCGCGCCACTTGTCGCCCCTCCACCATGCCCGCGCACGGAGCCGCTCGAAGCCATGCGCACCGTCCTCTTCATCTGTACGGGGAACACCTGCCGCTCGCCGATGGCCGAGGCCATCGCGCGTCGCGCACTGGAGCAGGAGCTCGGGGAGATCGGGAGCGTCTTCGTCGCTTCGGCGGGCGTGTCGGCGATCGACGGCATGCCCGTGACCCCGGAGGCGATCGCCGCGCTCCGGCGGCTGGAGATCGAGCATCGCGGAACGTCGAAGCGCCTCACGCCCGAGATGATCCGCAACGCCGATGCGGTGCTGGGCATGACCGCCAGCCACGTTCAGGCGGCACGGCAGCTGGTTCGCGGAGAGCCGGCGGAGGCGAAGATCCAGCCGATCGACCCGGCCGGGGATGTGGACGACCCCATCGGAATGGACCAACCCGTGTACGATGCCGTGGCGGACCGCCTGAGCCGCGTCATTCCCACTCGACTTCGAGAGGTGCTTGGCCCATGAAGATCGCCCTCGGTGTGGACCATCGCGGCATCGACACCGCGAGCAGCCTTCTGCCCTACCTTCGCGCGAAGGGGCACGATGTTGTGCTTGTGGGAGCCTGCGAGGGCAATTCGTGCGACTATCCGGACAACGCGTTCAAGGTGGGACGGGCCGTTGCGTCCGGCGACTACGATCGGGGCATCCTCGTTTGCGGCTCGGGCATCGGCATGTCGATCGCGGCCAACAAGGTTCCGGGCGTCCGGGCCGCGCTGGTGCAGGACGAGCTGACCGCCGAGTTGAGCCGCTCGCACAACGACGCGAACGTTCTCTGCCTCTCCGGCGACCTCATCGGCCAGACGCTGGCGAAGCGGATCGTCGACACCTGGCTCGCCACGACCTTCGAGGGCGGGCGACATGCCCGCCGGGTGCAGAAGATCAGGGCGATCGAGCAGGGCGACGATCCCGCCGCAGTGCGGAACGACACCTCGAGCGGCGTGCGCGGGTAGCGGGCCGGAACGGTCGCTACTCCGCGACGAGATCGAACAGCAGCCGAACGCCGTAGCCCGTCGGTCCGGTGACGTAGATGTCGCCCGGGCTGTCGACCGCCGACACGCCGGCGATGTCGATGTGTGCCCAAGGCATGCCCTCGTCGACGAAGTAGCTGAGGAAGGCGGCCCCCTGAATGGGATGCGCCTCGCGCTTGGCATTGCTGTTGACGATGTCCGCGTGCGTCGACCGCATGAACTCGCGGTGTTCGCGCCACAGCGGCAACTGCCAGACCCGCTCGCCGCTTCGCTCCGCCGCGCCCTCGACCCGGCCTCGCAAGGCCGGATCGTTGCAGAAGTAGCCGGCGCTGAAGGAGCCCAGCGCCACCACCACGCCCCCGGTGAGGGTGGCGAGGTCGACGACGGCCGTGGGCTTGAGCGAACGGATGGCGTACGAGAGGGCGTCCGCCAGCACCAGGCGTCCCTCGGCGTCGGTGTTGGTCACCTCGACGCTCACGCCGTTGTGCATCGTGATGATGTCGTCGGGGCGGTAGGCGTCGCCCGCGACCATGTTCTCCGCGGCCGGGAGGAACGCGGTGACGTGCACCGGCAGCTTGGCGTTGGCGATGGCGTGCATGGCGCCAAGCACGGCGGTCCCGCCGCACTTGTCGTACTTCATGCCCTTCATGCCGTTGTTCACCTTGAGCGAGTAGCCACCGGTGTCGTAGGTGAGCGTCTTGCCGACCAGGGCGATCCGATCGCGCCCCTTTGCGCTCCGGGGCTTGTGCTCCAGGATCACCAGGCACGGCTTGTTGGCGGAAGCCCGCCCGACGTTGACCAGGCCGCCCATGCCCAAACGCTTCGCGTCGGCGTAGCCGATGACGCGACACGACATGCCGGTGCGGCGGGCCAGCTTCCGCGCCTCCTGGGCCACCCAGGCCGGGGTGCAGATGTTGGGAGGCGTGGCGGCCAGTCCACGGGCGTAGTTCACCGATGCCCCGAGGGCAAGGCCGCGTTCAAGTCCCGCGCGCAGGTGGTCCTCGGCGGCATCGACGGCGAGCCGACCCGAGCGCGGCGCGCGGTTCGTCGCCGCCCCGTCGAAGGCGTCCACGCGCCAGTCGCCGATCGCGATTCCCTCGCCAATCGCCCGTCCGGCCGTGCGGAGGTCGTGGCCGGCGTCGCCCAGGGCAGCGGCGAGATCGAGCCGGAGCGAGCCGATCCGCATGCGTTCCGCCGCCCGCACCAGCTTGGCGCCGGCGGTTCGGAGATCCGCGGTGTGGAGCTCGTCGCGCTTCCCGAGGCCGAGCAGCAACCGACCGGCACCTGCGGACACGACCTCGCCAAGTTCGCCGCGAAAGCCGGGTGTGGCGGCGGCGTCCGCGAGCGCCGTCGCCACGGACTTCGTGCTGCCGGGTGCAGGACGCGGACCGCGTTCGCCGGAGAACGCGGCGTGCACGATGGTGGCGGACCGGGAGGTGGCGCGAACGATGGTCGAGTGCATGGCCTGTCCGTGGGCGATTGGTCGGAGGAGTCGAAGCGCGGAGTGTAGCGGGAGACCGCACACGGCAGGGGGCCGGCGCGCAATCGCACCGTGCCGCTCACGGCCGGCGGTAGGGTCGATGCCGGTTGGAGCCGGCGGATGTCAGCGCGGCAGCACCCGATCCAGATGCTGGCTCGGGAAGTCCCAGTTGACCAGGTTCAACCACGCGTCGATGTAGTCGGCGCGGCGGTTCTGGTACCGCAGGTAGTAGGCGTGCTCCCAGACGTCGAGGGAGAGGAGGGGCACCACGCCCCACACCGAGAGGTTCTGGTGCTTCTCCGCCTGCAGGATCATGAGGCGACCGCTCACCGGCTCCAAGGCCAGGATCGCCCAGCCGCTTCCCTCCACCTGCGCGGCCGCGGACTTGAACTGAACCCGGAACGGCGTCATGCCGCCGAAGTCGCGGTCGATCGCCTCCCCGACGCGGCCATGAGCCTCGCCGCCCACGCCCTTGCCGGGAGGCGCCATGCTGTTCCAGAACACGACGTGAAGAAAGTGGCCCGATCCGTGGAACGACAGCCGGCGCGTCAGGTCGCCGACCTCCGACGGCGGCCGCACCCCCGCGCGCATCTCCTCGAGCCCCTTGAGCGCCGCGTTGAGCCCCTTCACGTAGCCGGCGTGATGGATGTCGTGGTGCAGCCGCATGGTCTGCTCGTCGATGTACGGCTCGAGCGCGGCGTAGTCGTAGGGAAGCGGCGGCAGCACGTACTCGCCCTTGGCGGCGTCCCAGCCGGCGGCGGTGTCGTGCACGACATCCTGGATCATCGTGGTCATGGGGATCTCCGTGGCGAGCGGTGAAGCGCAACGTGGGCGCGATGGCCGGAGGGAATGTCCGAATCGTTGGAGGTTGCGCTGCACCCGTCAAGGCGAAGGGCGGGATTGCCCTGCGGATCGCGAGCCTGCAAGGCGTGCAGGCACGCCGGGCGTCCGACGATGCTCGCCGGATCGACCCGGCGCACGCGGGAACCGGTTCGTCGAGAAAACCACGCCTCGCGGCGAATCAGAGCGCCCCGATCGAGGCACCTTTGAATGTCGGCGGTGCGGCGCGCGTCCCGCCGGCGCCTCGGGCAATCCCGCCCCGCAGACCACGACGCCCCACGAGGAGGAGATCACCTTGCGGCTTCCGATGCTCCCACGATCTGCGGTTCTTCTGCTCGGAACATTCCTTGTCGGCACGGCGTCGTCCGAGGTGCTCGTCGACCAACAGCCGGCCGCCGGCGGCGGCGTCTCACGATGGTCGCAGCTCTGGCAGGATCCGAACGGTGACAACGACCTCGACAGCGACTCGGTATGCTGGCAGGACTTCACGCTGACCGCCCAGACGGCAATCACCCACATCGAGTGGTGGGGGACCGGCGCCAGCGAACTTGGATTCCAGATCGAAATCTGGCCCCAGGATCCGGGCACGCTCGCCTACCAGCCCCTTGCGGTCTTCTACTACGGCGAAGGCAATCCTCCCCCGGTGCCGGAGGCCATGTTCGCGACGACCGCGTACGCCACATCGCCCGGGCCCGGTGGCCTGACGCACTTCGTGCTGGAGTTGGCAAGTCCGATTGTCCTGGAGGCGAACACCAGCGCGAACCCGCGCTGGTTCATCGGCGTCGTCGGTCTGACCAGCGTGCCGTACGCAACCTGGAACTGGGCACAAGGGCTGGGGGGAAGCAACAAGTCGTACCAGTTTATCCGTGGCGGACCGATCTTCTGGAGCCTTCCCGAGGGGCGGGCGCTGGTTCTCGGAGACGACGCGGTGTCCTGCGCTGGCGACCTCAATGGCGATGACGCCATCGACGGCGCCGATCTCGGCTTGCTTCTGGGCAACTGGGGCAACGCGGGCGCCGGCGATCTCGACGGCAGCGGCGCTGTGGATGGCGCCGACCTCGGACTATTGCTCGGACTCTGGGGTGCGTGCCCGTAGGGAACCTGCGTACGGAACATGGGCTCCCGCGGCACAGGATCGGAGCGAAGGAATGGCGACGGCGGCCCCTCCGGCCGCCGTCGCTTCGCTTCGAGTGAGATCCAGGTCGGGGATCGCGCGGGAGCCGTCGGCCGTCACTTCTTCGGCTTGGCGGGCGGCGTGGAGGGCCGGGACTTCGGCGCGTTTCCAGAGATGCTGGAGGCGAGACCGTCCGCATGGGTGACCTTCAACTTGGCACCCGCGTGAACGACCTTCTCCATGGTGGAGTCCTTGCCATCGAGCAGGAACTTGGTTTGGGCATTGGTTCGAATGTTGATGTCCTTGCCGACCACGGTGAGCACGAACGTGCCGGCCTTGGCATCGACGCTCTTGACGGTGCCTTCGGCGGTGGCCTGGTCGGTGGCGGTGGCCGCGACCGGGGCGGCCAGCACGGTGCCGGCCGCGAGCGGGAGGGAGAGGGCGCCAACGCATACGAGAATGGACGAACGCATGGGAACGAACTCCTTGCTTGCAAAGGGATGCCGCGTGCGCGCAATCGCCAACATGGCGATACAAGTCGCGAAGAGCAGCGTCTGGCGATGGAGTAGGGGCGTACTGCCCGGCCGCGACCTGGTGGGATTGCGAGGAGCGCCGGGTGGCGGGCCTTCCCGCACTCATCCACGAGCGGCGACCGATTGTTGGCAGGGGCGAGCGATCAACCTCCTGCGGCGCCGGTAACGGGAGTTCCCTTGGCCGGCGTCGGCAGAGCGGCGGAACACATCGGGCATGTTCAACGGCTCTTCGTACGAGCTATTGCTCGTTCGCGTTCATGTTGGACGTCGGCGTCGCGCAACCGGACCGGAAACGCGGCGGGCGCGGCCGAGATCGCGGTCGCGACGGCGGGGGGGTGGCAACGCGGTCCGGTGTCAATCGTCCCGTGCCGGGGGAACGTCCGCACTCGAGGTCGTGCCCCGTTCGCGATCGGAGTCGTCATGATCGCTGTCCGCAACCACCCGCCACGCGGGCGTGTCGAGATCGTCGAACTGTCCGCCCCGGACCGCCCAGACGAACGCCGCGACGGCGATCGCCGCCAAGAGGAGCGCCAACGGAAGAACGATGTAGATGACGGACATGGTCAGTGCCGAGCCGGCAACGGCCGTGACGAAGGCGAGGTGGACCCGCCGGCCACGCATGGGCGCAGCGGCCGGAACGTGCGGCCGCGCAAGGAGAGTCCTACCACGGTGAGCGAACTGAGCGGCATGATCACCGCGGCCATGAGCGGCGAGATGGCGCCTGTCGCCGCCAACGTCGCCGCGATCAGGTTGTACACCAGCGATGCCATGAGATTGCGGCGGATGATCCGGAGCGTTCGGCGCGATCCTTCCAGGAGTTCGGCAATCGGCGCCAAGCCCGGACTGGCCAGATGGACATCGGCGGCGGCCAGGCTTGCTTCGGCGCCGCCATGCACCGCCACCCCGACCGTGGCCACCGCGAGGGCGGCGGCGTCGTTCACGCCATCGCCGACCATCACCACGCTGCCGTCCTGGGCCGCGCGTTCGACCGCCGCCACCTTGTCCTCGGGGCTGGCGCCGCCGCGGGCGAGGGTTGGGTCGATCGCCAGCGCGGCGGCCACCCGCGCCACCACGGCGGGGTGATCGCCGGAAAGGAGGCCCACCCGCCAACCAAGGCGGCGAATGGAGGCGAGCGTCGTGGAGGCGTCCGAGCGGATCGCATCGCCAAGGCCCAGGACCGCGCGCACGCGTCCCTCGACGGCGACGGCCACGGGCGTGAGTCCGTTCGCGCCGAACTGGCTGGTGGCGGCGGCGAGTGCGGGCTCGAAGATGGCGCGGGCGCCCACGAATGCCGGGGAGCCCACGAGCACGCGCTGTCCGTTGACGGTTGCTCCGATGCCGCCGCCGAGCGTCTGCTCGAGCTCGGTCACGTCGTCGTGGCGGACGACGCGGGGCGGAAGCGCGTCCGTCTCGTCATCGGTGCCGTCGCACCAGGAGACGATGGCCCTGGCCACGGGATGGGCGACGCGGCGTTCGGCGGTGGCGGCGAGCCGGATGGATGCCGGATCGCCCGCGATCTCGACGATCGAGAGCCGACCCTCCGTGGCCGTGCCGGTCTTGTCGAGCAGGACGAGGCCGTGGCGCCGGCGGCCGCTGGCGAGCCGTTCGAGCACCTCGCCGCCCTTGATCAGGATGCCTCGGCGAGCGGCGCGGCCGATCGCCACGGTCACCGCCAGGGGTGTTGCCAATCCGAGGGCGCAGGGGCACGTCACGATGAGCAGGGCGACCGCATGTTCGATCGCGGCGCTCGGGCTCGTCGGCCACCACCACGCTGCGGTCGCCCCGGCCAGCAACAGGACGGAAACGGTGAACCATCCCGCCACCCGGTCCGCGAGGCGCACGATCGGTGCTCGCCGTTCCGCGGACTCCTCGACAAGACGCATGAGGCGACCGATGCGCGTGTCCTCGCCGGTCGCCTCGACGCGCAGCTCGATGGCGTTCGAGATGTTCACCGTTCCGGC
>JAGQOG010000245.1 GCA_020427695.1 Phycisphaerales bacterium | reverse complement strand
GAGTCACCCTCTCGAGTCACCCTCTCGAGTCACCCTCTCGAGTCACCCTCTCGAGTCACCCTCTCGAGTCACCCTCTCGATTCATCCTCGCGTCGTACCCACCGCTACTTCGCCTCCAACCCGTATCCCTTCGGATCGAGCGCCACGTCGAAGGTCTTCGGGAACAAGCGCAGCACGCCGTCGCCCGCCTCGAGGGCCCACAGGCCGGACTCATTCTCGTGCGCCACGCGCACGGTCGCCAACGGCCGCAGGTCGAAGCCGACCAGGGTCACGAACCCCACCTCGAGCTCCGTGGGGAACGGCTGGATCGCGATGCTGCCGGCCCGCGCCGCGGTGAGCTGCTGCAAGAGGTTCGCCACCGCCCGCGGCGACGCCTCGCGATTGTCGAGGTCGGGACAGCGCCACACGTCGAGATCGCGCTCGAGCGTGAAGTCGGCGGCCGGCCCCTTGATCCGAATGCGCTTCACGTCCTCGGGTCGCACGCCGCACGGCGTCGGGTCGATCAGCGCCGCGGCGCCGGGGAAGAGGCGGGCGAGCGTGTCGCCGGAGAGGCGCACCACTGCGGGTGTGCCTTCGATCATCCCGAACCGATCCTGGCCTCCGACGGCGATCGGATTGCCGACCAGAAGGCGACGCGTGGAATCGCCGTCGCGTCCGCAGGTGACGGCCAGGACACCCGCGGGCGGCACGAGTCCGAACGGCGCGAAATCCGCCGGCTGGTCGACGATGAACCCCGTGCATTGCGCGCCGGCCACGCCTTGGAGGTACGCCTCGAGCGCGGCCTGATCCACCCGCGTTCGAACGGGTTCCGCCAGGCGCCACTGGCGCTCATCGCGTTCGAGCACCGTGCGACTGTCCCCGGCGGTGATCTCGATGCGTCGGCACTCGACGCTGGTCTCGGGCAGCAGTCGGCGCTGACGCCACTCCCTCGGGTCCATGGCCAGCACCCGTTCATGCAGGGCCTGGCCGACCACATCGACGTGTTCGGCGCCATCGACCCGCACGAAGGCGCGTCCCGCCACCCCCAACCGTCCGAGGTCGATGCGACGCCGTCCGTCGGGCCACACGAACTCGACGACCGCCTCCGGTGGATCGAGGGCCAGCGCCGCCAACGATGAGCCGTGGGCGAGGTCGTCCAGTTCGATCTGTCGGCTCGACTCGAGTCCGAGTGCGGCCGCGGCCAGTTGTCGCACCGAGAACGGGTCCATGGGGAACGCGAAAGGCGACTCCTGGATCCACCCGTCGCCCTGGCGCACAAACGTCATCTCCGGGTCGGTGCCGCGTCGAAGCACGATGCGCTCGATCCGCTCGAGCGGCAGTTCCTCGGGAGTCAGGAGCGTACGGGGGCCGGTCGTGGCCTCGGGCGCCTGCGTGGCAAGCGGACCGGACACCCACCATGCGAGCGCCGCGCCGACGATCACGAGCAGCCAGACCAGGATCGTGGGGCGCCAGTTCATCCGGACCTCCGCCGCAGCGCCACCAGGGCCGCCAGCCCGAGGATCGCGAGGGGCATGCCCGCAACCAGCACGACGAGCCATGTCCGGCGGACCGTAGGCGTGATGCCCGACAGCCGCTCGACCTCGCGACCCGTGGGACCCGGCGCGATCCAGTCGTCGAGTCCGGCCAGCCACGTGACGCCGCTGAGGAGCAACTCGCGGTTTCCGGGGTTCGTCAGCATCGCGCGATCGCCACCCAGCGACTCGAGGATGTTCATCACCGTGGTGAGCAGCCATCCGCCCGATCCGACCACGAGCAACCGCTGCGTTCCGCCCTCGCTCGCGCGAGGTCGTTCGATCGCGACGACGACGTTGACCGGGTTCTCGAGCGTGGCGCCGGCGGGCGGTCCCTTCGCGTCCTTGCCGTCCTGACGCCAATCGCGCTCCAACCAACGGTTCGGCGACGGCTCGATCCGTGCAATCGGGATGGCGACGACACCGTCCTTCGGCGCGACCTCGATGGCCATCGGATGACTGAGCACCAGGTTCTGGCCTTCCAGGGCCGACGCCAGGACACTGCCCGGGACGAACGTGTCGATGGCCTGCCAAGGGCGCACCGCGCTGCGCTCGGCGGAAACGCGCTCCCATTCGAAGAGCACGCGCCCCGTGTCGATCGTGACGCCGAGGTCCGCGGCCACGGTTGACCATGGATCCTCCTGCCGGAAGAGGGCCAGTGCGCTGCGGGCGACCGTGAGCAGAACAGGCTGACCCTCGGCGACCAGGGCGCGGGTGCGCTCGAGCACCGTGCGTTCGTTGCGCGAGATCTCGAGCCCCGTGCGGCGGAGCGGCGGCACCACGATCCACACGATCCGTTGTCCGGGGCGCGCCACGGGCCGCGTCGCCGCGGTTACGGGCCACTCGCGCACGTCGAAGCGGGCGGATCGGAGGGCGTCCGCGGCGGCGCTGAGATCGAGCCGGTCTTCGGAGGCCTTCAGGAGCGACCGCTCCTCCGCGTGCACGAACACGCAGAGCGGCATCGGTTCCAGCAGCGAGCGAATGGCGCCGGCGATCACCTGCTCGCCCCGGAAGCGTCGATCGAACGCCACGCCCTCGCGACCGGAACGGGTCGAGACCGAGGGAAACAACTGCCACGACGGCACGACGGCTGCCCCTGCCGGTCCGACGATGATCGCCGCCTCTCCGGACGAGAGCTCGCGTCCGATCTCCGAGAGCTCGAGCGGGGGAAGCTGGGCCAGTCGATCCTGGGACTGGCGCAGTCGCGCCGCGATCGACTCGTAGGCGCCCCGACGTTCAGCGGCGTGGCGCCGGATCGGTTCGGGAACGGCTGGATCCCGGGACCATCGGTCGAACAGTGTCGCGACCGCGGCAAGCTGCTCCGACCAGTGCAGATGGTTGGCCACCAAGGCGCTGCGTGCCCCTTCGTCGTCGGCGATGGGCTGGCCGGGGCTGGTCCCGCGCATGGC
Source organism: Phycisphaerales bacterium (assembly GCA_020427695.1). Lineage (GTDB taxonomy): Bacteria > Planctomycetota > Phycisphaerae > Phycisphaerales > SM1A02 > JAGQOG01. The sequence continues at coordinate 284 of JAGQOG010000245.1, read as the reverse complement.
GCGGACCGCTTCCTCGAAGGCGCCCCCTTGCTCGGCAAGCTGCGACAGGGCGGCTTGCAACTGAATCAGTTGCTGGCGGGCGGGATCCCCTGGACGGGCAGGGTCGTTGCCGACGATCGGACGCAGGGCAGCGCTCTCCTCGGCGCAGAACGCGCGCAGCGCGTCAAACTCCGCCATGCCATCGTCGAGCGCGGTGCGAAACGCGGCGGTCTGCGGGGCGTACGCCTGTTGCACGGCATCGAGAAGCGACTCCCAGCGGGACATGTCGGCGGGATCGGTTGGAT
>JAGQOG010000244.1 GCA_020427695.1 Phycisphaerales bacterium | reverse complement strand
GCGGTGGCGGTGGCGGCGGCGGTCGTCGCGGAGGCGGCCCGGGCGGGCCTGCCTCGGGCGGCATGGGTGGGGGCGGGGCGCCCCCGAGCGGCGGGAACTGACCCCGTCGGGCAGCCGACCATGTTGGCGTCCCCATCGTGGGCAAGAACAAGCGGACACACGACGCAAGGCAAGGCACGAGCCAGAAGCAACCCCAGAACACATCGTCCCGAGGCCGCAGGCGCGGGACAGGCCGGAGCAGAACGCCATGATGATCCATGAGATCACCGAACAGGTCGGACGCCACAAGCGACGCAAGCGCGTCGGCCGTGGCGAGTCGAGCGGACTCGGCAAGACCAGCGGACGAGGAAGCAAGGGCGCGGGTTCGCGCTCGGGCAACCGCTACCGCGCCTCGTACGAAGGCGGCCAGATCCCCTTTGCCCGCCGGCTTCCCAAGCGCGGCTTCTCCAACGCCGACTTCCGCAACCTCTTCCACGTCGTCAACCTGAAGGCGCTCGAGGCCCGGTGCGAGAACGGTGCGGTGGTGGACATCGACGCCCTGGTTCGCCTCGGCCTCGTTCGCGACGCCAGCCGGGCCCTGAAGGTGCTCGGCGAGGGCGAACTGACCAAGAAGCTGAGTGTCACGGCGGCGCGATTCAGCGCCTCCGCGAAGTCGAAGATCGAGGCCGCGGGCGGCTCCGCCACCGTGGTCGAGAAGAAGAAGTGGACTCGGGCCGCCGGCGGCGAGGGCGCCTCGAAGAAGGGGGCCACGGCCTGATTGCCGCCGCCGCGGCGGCGTGCTTCGGGACGGCGGGCCGGTTTGCCCGATCGTCCATCACCGCGGGATGAGGGTCCGATCGGCCCCACCCGCCCAGCGACGCGAGACTGAATGCTCCAGGCGTTCTTCAACATCTTCCGGATCCCGGATCTCCGCAACAAGGTGCTCTTCACCTTGGGGATGCTGGTCATCTACCGCATCGGATTCTGGATTCCCATTCCCGGCGTCGACCAGGAGGCGCTCAAGGCGGCCGCATCCGCGGCGACCGAGAACTCGTCCGGTTTCGGTCGACTGCTGACCTACGCCTCGGTGTTCTCCGGCGGCTCGCTCCAGCAGTCGACGGTGTTCGGGCTGGGCATCATGCCGTACATCACGGCCGCGATCATCTTCCAGCTCCTGCAGACGGTCATTCCCGCCCTCCAGGACCTGAAGAAGGAAGGCGCGGCTGGCCAGCAGAAGATCACCGAGTGGACCCGCTACGCCACCGTCGGCCTGTGCGTGATCCAGGCGATCATGTGGCTGAGCTTCCTCAAGCAGCAACGGCTGGTCCAGGCGGAGTTCCTCGCCGACCGGAACAACCTGTTCCTGTTCTACGCGGCCGGCATCGCCGGGCTTACCGCGGGCAGCGTGTTCCTGATGTGGCTCGGCGAACAGATCGATCGTCGGGGTATCGGCAACGGCGTCTCCATCATCCTCACCGCGGGCATCATCGCCCGCATGCCCCACGCCATCGAGTGGGTGGCGCAGAACTTCCAGCCCAGCACCCAGTCGGACAAGCCCGGCATCGGGCTGGTCGGCGTGGCGTTCCTGATCGCAGCATTCGTGTTCGTGGTGGCGGGCGCCATCGAGATCACCGTCGCGTTCCGGCGGATCCACATCCAGCAGGCGAAGCACGTCCGCGGGCGGAAGGTCTACGGCGGCCAGCAGCACTACCTCCCGCTGCGGATCAACCACGCCGGCGTCATGCCGATCATCTTCGCGAGTTCGCTGATGATCTTCCCGTCGTCGATCTTCGGCTGGATGAACACCCGGGCCTCGATGGGCGGACCGACCTGGTGGTCGAACGTCACCAGCTTCCTCGCCTTCAACTTCGATATCGGGCGCTATCCGTACATCCTTTGCGAGATCGCCCTCATCTACTTCTTCAGCTACTTCTGGACCACCGTGCAGTTCAGTCCGGAGGACATGTCGAAGATGCTGAAGGACCAGGGAAGCTTCATCCCCGGCCTGCGCCCCGGCCCGCGCACCGCGGAGTACCTTGAGACGGTCATGGAGCGGATCACGTACGTCGGGGCCGGGTTCCTCGCCATCATCGCCATCATCCCCACGCTGGTCGCCAGCCAGATGAACATCCCCTTCTTCGTGTCGAGCTTCCTCGGCGGAACGGGTCTGCTCATCGTTGTCAGCGTCGGACTCGATCTCGTCCAGCGTCTCGAAGCGCACCTTCGGATGCGCAACTACGCCGGCTTCCTCGACAACTACGAGCGCGGCCGTCGCGGCCCGCGCCTGCCCAGCACCCGCGGCGGCTGACGTCGTCGCCTCCTCCCCCGATCGTCCGCAGATGTTCGACAATCGCTCCATCTCCGACCCTGGCATGCCCGGCACCCGCGCGGTGGGCACGCTGCTGCTCGGCAGAGTCGACGAGTTGCGGCGCAGTGCCGTCGGTCGAACCGCGGCCCGGCGGCCGGTCCGCGAGGGGGGACGAGTTCGAGCCCGGAGCATCGAGCTCAAGTCGCCGGCGGAGATCACCGCCATGCGGATGGCGGGACGGCTGGTGCAGCGGGCCCTCGAGGCTGCTCGACAGGCCTGCGTGCCGGGAGCCACCACGGCTGCGGTGGACGCCGCCGCGGCGGCGGTCATCGAGAGCGGGGGGGGTGAGCCGTTATTCCTGCACTACCCGACCTACGTTCCGGGCGAGGGCTTCCCCGCCCGAACCTGCGTATCGGTCAACGAGGAGGTCGTGCACGGCATCCCGGGACGTCGGCGGCTCGCCGAAGGCGACCTCGCCACCGTGGATTGCGGCGTCCGCCTGGGCGACTGGTGTGCCGATGCGGCGATTACCGTACCGATCGGTCGCGTCCAGGTGGATTGGATGCATATGCTGGAGACCGCCAACGCGATCCTCGACGAGGCGATCGCCATGGTCCGACCGGGTCGACGATGGAGCGACATCGCGGCCCGCATGGAGCGGATGGCGGGGGATGCCGGCTACGGCGTGGTGCGGGAGTATGTCGGCCATGGCATCGGCCGACGCCTGCACGAGCCGCCGCAGGCGCCTGGCTTCGTGACGCCGGAGTTCCTGCGGGACCAGGACTTCACGCTTCGGCCGGGAATGGTGGTGGCCATCGAGCCCATGCTGACCCTCAACGGCAGCAAGGGACACGCCGAGACGATCGAGCTTGGCGATGGCTGGACAGTTGTGACCGCGGACGGATGCCCCGCGGTCCACATGGAACACACCGTCGCGGTGGTCCGCGGCGGCGCCGAGGTACTTACGGACGGCCGCTGAGGCCGTGACCAAGGAAAGCTGGCTCGCACCCGCATGCCAAAGGAAGACAAGATCACCCTGGAGGCCGAAGTGACCGAGGCGTTGCCCGACGCACGGTTCAAGGTCAAGCTCCAGAACGACCAGGAGATTCTCGCGTACGTCAGCGGCAAGATGCGGAAGTTCTTCATCCGGATCCTCCCCGGAGACAAGGTGACGGTGGAACTGAGTCCGTACGACATGACCAAGGGACGCATCGTCTACCGCCACTAGCCCAAGCCCGGGCCGTTCCCCGCCCGTTCCCCGCCCGTTCCCCGGTTGTCGGCAGAAGTTCGGCAACCAAGAGTTCATCAAACCCCTCTCTCGTCGAGGTTCGTCATGAAGGTCCGAAGCAGCATCAAGCGCCGCACCCTGGATTGCCAGATCGTGATCCGCAAGGGCAAGCGGTACGTCATCAACAAGAAGAACCCGCGCTTGAAGCAGCGTCAGGGCTGAGCGCCAGAGGCACGGAGTACGCACATGCCCCGCATCGCAGGCATCGACATTCCCGAGAAGAAGAAGATCCGCTACGCCCTGGAGTACATCCACGGCATCGGCCCCAAGTGCGCCACCGACATCCTGCAGAAGGCGGGAATCGAGGGCGAGCGGCGCGCCAACGAGCTGACCGACCAGGAGCTCGCCGCGATCGCCGGCATCATCGACGCCGGCTACATCGTGGAAGGCGCGCTCCGCCGGCAGGTGTCGCAGGACATCCAGCGGCTCAAGGACATCCGCTGCTACCGCGGCGACCGGCACCGCAAGGGGCTCCCCGTCCACGGCCAGCGCACCCGCTGCAACGCCCGCACCCGCAAGGGCCGCAAGAAGACGGTCGCCGGCAAGAAGGGCGTGAAGGGATAAGGACCGGCGGAGGGCATGGAGCCGAGTGCTTCCTGCCCTGGCTCGCCCACATGAGGTCACCGCCGGGTCCCGGCGTTCGAGAAGCAGGAACTACGCATGGCAAGCAAGAAGAAGATCCGCAAGAACGTCATCAAGGGCATCGCCCACGTCAACGCGACGTTCAACAACACGATGATCACCATCACCGATGTGAACGGCGAGACCCTCTGCTGGGACTCCGCCGGGAGCGTCGGGTTCAAGGGCGCCCGGAAGTCGACGCCGTTCGCCGCCACGCGGGCGGCGGAGAAGTGCGCTTCCAAGGCACGCCGCATGGGCATGAAGGAGGTCGAGGTCCGGGTGAAGGGCCCCGGTCCCGGCCGCGAGTCGGCGTGCACCGCGCTCCAGAACAACGGCCTGAAGGTCACCGCGATCGAGGACCACACGCCGATCCCCCACAACGGCTGCCGGCCGCCGAAGAAGCGCCGCGTCTGATGCACCCCGCGGCGGTGCCCCGCCATTCGGCATCGGCACCTCCGCGTTCCCGTTTCCGCGGGCGGTTCGCCGCCCGCTCCGTCCCGCCGCCAGAAGGGACTTGCCGGCCGCTCAGCAGGGCCGACGTGTTTCCGAGCGCGGCGGGGTCCGCCTTTCCAAGGCACTGCTGAACGCTGGAGTCCTCTCATGCATGTCAGATGGCGTGGTCTCGAACTTCCCGCAAACGTGACGATCGATCCGCAGTCGCACACCCGCACCTTCGGCCGGTTTATCGCCGAGCCCTTCGAGCGCGGCTTCGGCACGACCGTGGGCAACAGCCTCCGCCGGATCCTGCTCTCGAGCCTCGAGGGCGCGGCGATCACCAAGGTCAGCATTCGCGGCGTCCAGCACGAGTTCTCGACGATCCCCGGGGTTCTCGAGGACGTGGCGGACATCATCCTGAACATCAAGGGACTGGTCGTGAGCATGGACTCCGACGAGCCCAAGACGATGCGCGTGGCGGCCACGGGTCCCGGCGAAGTCACGGCCGACCTGATCGAGGCCGACACCGCGATCCACATCCACAACCCCGACAAGGTCATCGCCACGCTCACCGGCGAGGTCGACTTCGAGGCGGAGTTCACCGTTTCCCGCGGCCGCGGCTACACGCCCGCCTCCGAGCAGTACGCCGCGGCGGACGAGCAGGTGATCGGCGAGATCCCGATCGACGCGATCTTCTCCCCGGTGCAGCGGGTTCGATTCCGCGTCGAGGACACCCGCGTCGGACAGCGGACGAACTACGACAAGCTCACCATGGACATCTGGACGAACGACACCGTGACGCCCGAGATGGCGCTGGTGGAGGCGGCCAAGATCCTGCGCAAGCACCTCAACCCGTTCGTGCAGTACTTCGAGCTGGGATCCGACCAGGTGTCGGACGAGGCGAGCCGCGCCGCGAGCGTGGACGACGAGTTGCTCCGCAAGTTGAGCATGCCCGTCGGGGAGCTCGACCTCTCCGTCCGGGCCAGCAACTGCCTGGAGAGCGCCGAGATCGCGTTCGTGGGCCAGCTCGTGCAGAAGTCCGAGAACGAACTCCTGACCGTCCGCAGCTTCGGACGCACCTCCCTCCGCGAAGTGAAGCGGAAGCTCGAGGAACTGGGCCTCTCCCTGGGCATGCGTTTGCCCGAGGGGTGGCAGCCGGCCGCCGTATCCTGATACCCGAACCCCCGGTCCGCCCCGCGGGCCATTTTGGAGCGAAGACATGCGACACCGCATCCATGGCAAACAGCTCTGCCTGAAGAGCAATCATCGGAAGGCCATGCTGCGCAACCTCGCCGCCGGCCTCTTCGAGCACGGCCAGATCGAGACCACGCTGCCCAAGGCCAAGGCGGTCCAGCCCTTCGTCGAGAAGCTCATCACCATGGCCAAGCGTCGCGGCTTGACCACGCGGCGGCAGATCGAGTCGAAGCTGAACGATCGCCGGATCCACGCTTGGGTGGCCGATCCGAACGTCAAGCGCGAGGACAAGAAGACGAATCCGCACTTCGAGTTGCCGGAGCCGTCGGAGATCGAGTTCAACCGCTACGGCGAGCTCCGCAAGGCGCCGCGCCTGGTCCAGCACCTGCTGGCGAAGGTGGCGCCGCTGTTCGACGATCGCGCGGGCGGCTACACCCGGATCGTCAAGACCGGCCGCCACCGGCTCGGCGACGGCACCGACCTCGTGATCCTGCAACTCGTCGGGCGCGAGGAAGGACCGCAGATCAGCGGCCGCCGCAGCACCCGTCGAGCCACCGCGGACCGGCGCACCGCCTACGCGGCGAAGGTGCGGAAGGCCGCCACCGCCGCCGCGGCGGCCGAATAGCGGCTGGTCGTCGTCTCACCATCGTCCCCCCCGGCCCGCGCCCCGCGCGGGCCGTTTTCGTTCCCCCCAGCCGTCCGCTACCATCGTCCGCTCGCTCGGCCATCCCGCTCACCTCCCGAGACGCCCCGACGCTCCCATACCTCGATGCCTCGATGCCTCGATGCCTCGATGCCCTGATGCCTCGCCCCCCCATGATCTCCTCCATCGCTCAACTCGAGGAAGCTGCCCTGGCCGAACTCTCGGCCGCCGGCGATGCCGACGCGCTCGAACAGTGGCGCATCCGTTACCTGGGCACGCACGGCCGTCTCAAGGAGGCCATGACCGGGCTCAAGGACGTGCCCAAGGCGGAGAAGCCCGCGGTCGGCAAGCGCCTCAACGAGGTGAAGGCGACACTCGAGCAGGCGTTCGCGGTACGACGAGAGGCGCAAGCGGCGACCAGCGAGGGTGGACCGCGCATCGACGTGACCGAACCCGGGCTGCCGGCCGGTCTCGGGCGCCGTCACGTGCTGAGTCGCACCATCGACGAGATCGTCGAGATCTTCGGTCGCATGGGCTTCTCGGTCGCGGAGGGTCCGGAGGTCGAGGACGAGTTCCACAACTTCATCGCCCTCAACATCCCCCCGGGACACCCGGCCCGCGATCCCGCCGACAACTTCTACATGGGCGGCACCGAGGAGGGATCCAAACTCCTCCTGAGAAGCCAAACGTCCACGGTGCAGATTCGGGCCATGGAGAAGACGGCGCCGCCCCTCAAGGTGGTGGCGGTCGGGCGCGTGTACCGCCCCGATACCCACGACGCCACGCACTACAGCATGTTCCACCAGATCGAGGGCCTCTACGTCGACCGGAACGTGACCATGGTGGACCTCAAGACCACGCTCTTCCAATTCGCCCGGGCCTACTTCGGTCCCGAGGCGGAGGTGCGCATGCGCCCGAGCTTCTTCCCCTTCACCGAGCCCTCGGCCGAGGTGGACATGAAGATGCGGATCAAGGGGCAGTGGCAGTGGGTCGAATTGGGCGGATGCGGACTGGTGGACCCCAACGTGTTCCGCGCCGTCGGCTACGACCCCGAGGAGTGGTCCGGGTTCGCCTTCGGTCTCGGCATCGAGCGGATCGCGATGCGCCGCTACGGCATCAGCGACATCCGCTGGCTGTTCGAGAACGACGCCCGATTCCTGCGCCAGTTCGGTTGAGCGGCGTGCGACGGGTGCCACGACCATCGGGGTGCCACGGCCATCCTGGCCGTGACGGACGTCCACCGTCGTGCCGCACGGCCAAGATGGCCGTGGCACCCCGAGGGCGGTGAACGGTGGAACGCTCGCACGGCCGAGACGGCCGTGGCACCCGACGAAGAACCCCCTCTGTCCCTTCGTCCCTCTGTCCCTCCGTCCCTCCACTCAGATGATCAGCCGAACGCCGCCCATCTCGGAGAGGCCGTAGGGGAAGTGGTCGCCGGGCGAGCCGATGAACATCAGGTTGACCGGGATCCTCCACTCCTTCGAGAGCTTCTGGATCAGCTTCGGCCCGAACTGTCCCTCGAGCACCACGAACTCGACGTCGATCTCCGGATACGCCTGATCGAGGAACTCGATCTCCTCCTCGAGCTTCGGCGGCACCTCCTTGGGGTCGGCGACCACGGTGACGATCTTCACCCGGTTCGTATGCTCGTTGCGGCCGATGTACAGCATGACGCGGTTCAGGTTGGCGACGTTGTCGCCGCGGGTGAAGAACACGATCTGCTGCGCGTTGATCTCCTCGATCTTCTCCCGGAAGCGCTGTGCCAGTGCGTTCATCGGGCGGACCAGCGACGCGACGACCGAGCGCACGGTGAAGAGTCCGGCCTTGAGCAGCACGATGCGCTCCAGCATGATCATGAGCAGGAGCATGGCGGGAATGAGGTAGTCGAGAAAGACGCCGAGATGCTGCGGATTCAGGATCGCGTTGCCGACGAGGGCGGCGACCACGGCGGCGATCCCGAGCAGGACCGACGGCCACGACGCCCGGACGGGGCGCGGCAGGCCGGCGCGGCTCACTTTCAACAGGATGTTTCCGAGGCCGAAGAGCGCCATCACCGCCAGGAACGAGATCGTGTAGACGCCGGCCAGCGCCTTGAGCTCGCCCGCCGTGATCAGCAGGATGGAGACGGTCAGGACGAAGAACGAAACGACGATCCGATGGGTCGTGCCTCGACGGTTGGTCTTGAGCAGGAACTGGGGCAGGCAGCGGTCGAGCGTCATGCGGCGGGCGAGCCCGTTGACGCCTACGAAACTGGTGAGAACCGCGCCCGACAGCACCAGAGCGGCGTCGATCGACACCGCGGTGGCCAGCCAGGGCCCCGCGGAATCGGTGCCGAGCTGGGCCAGCAGCGCCTCCTCGTGCTCGCCCACGCTCGCGATCGGGATCAGGGCGAGGGCCAGCAGCGCGATCGTCGGGTTGAGCACCGCCACTGCGATCCACATGTTCCGGAGCGTCTTGGGAAACACGCCCTCCGCCTGCTCCTCGACGAAGTTGGCGGAGCTCTCGAACCCCGAGATGCCGAGCATGGCGGCCGAGAACCCGAAGAAGAGCGCGGCGGCGAAGCCCCCCGGCGACGGCGTGGCCATGTTGGCGGAGAGCGTCTCCAGGCCGTGCATGGCGACATGGACGACGCCCGCGGCGATCAGGACGGCCAAGGTCGTCATGTGGACCACGAAGATGGCCACCGCGACCCGCGCCGAGTCGGTGATGCCGAGAATGGTGAGCACCATGAACAGGCCGAGGAGCCCGATCGTGGCGGGCATGACGGGCACCGCCGGAAGCACCGCGTGCGCGTAGTGGGCCGCTTCGCTGGCGGAGATCACCGCCGTGGCCATGTACGAGAGGATCGTGAGGCAGGCCGCGAGCGAGGCGCGAAACTTGCTCGTCGTGTTCAGCAGGGCGTTGTACGCCCCGCCGTTGAGCGGAATCGCGCCGACGACCTCGCCGTAGATCGACCGGAAGAGGTAGAGCACGCACACCACCAGCAGAAGGGCAAGCGGTGCGAGCTTGCCGGCGTAGAGGATCGCCAGGGCGGAGACGTACAGGCACGACGAGGTGATGTCGTTGCCGCAGATCGCAGTGGCCGCGAGCTGGCCGAGCCCTCCGTGGCGATGTGCAGTCGCTGGCCGGGACATCTCGATTCCTGGCGCCGCCATGCCGTCCTTCCGTCGGCGCGGGAGGCAATGGTATCAGGGCCCGCGCGGTCCGAATCGGGCCGTCAGGTCAGCGCAGGCGCAGCGGCTCGCCGGGCGCGGTGGCCAGCACAGCCAGCGAAGTGCCTCGGATCCACCCGAACGTGACCGCGCTCTCGACCATCGACGGCACCTCTTCGACGGCCTGGGTGACGCCAGGCGTGTTGGCGTAGTCGTGCCAGAGGATCGTCCCTTCGCGCCCTTCGACGAGGCGCAGCGCCGTTCGGCTGTCGGACCGGACGTTCTCGTAGGTGTGACGGGCGTCCACGAAGACGAGATCCTGCGTTCCGAAGTAGGGGGAGAAGTCGAACCTGGTGGAGTCCCCGTAGAGCTGCTTGATCGTGCCCGCATCCAAATGCTCGCGAATGAGCGAACCGGCCACCTTGCCGTCGGGAAGGCGCTGTTCCGCCGGCGGCAGATCGATGGTGGCGAGGGACGCGGCGGGCATGTTGATGTGGAGATTCAGCGTCGTGCGGCCGTCGAAGGTGCCGATCTCGAAGATGTGGCCCGCCGCTCGCGACTTCGCGACCCCGACGATGACCGCAAGCTCGAAGGTGGTCACCTGCCACTTCTCGCTCGCGCAGCGAACGAGCTGGACCGGCACGCCTTCATCGATCAGGTCGGTCGGCGCCACTTGCGCAAGTCGCGGCCGGCGCGGGTACGCGCCGAGCGCGAAGGACGCCGCGATGAAGGACTCCCGGGTCGAGCGATCGAACGGACTCCTGGCGGCGGCCGTGCACATGCGCAGGAATCCGTAGCCCAACTGGCCCAACAGTGTCAGCCGATTCCCCATGATCGATCGCTCCACTTCATGCCGACGCCGCGCAGGCCATCGGCCGGGCGGGGACATGATAGCGGTCCGTCGCGTTCGTCGAACTCGTGAGCGCGATTCGAGCGACCGGCCTCGACGTCGCGGCGCCCCTGGCGACGACGGCGCGTCGACGATCGCCAAGCCCGCGATCAGCCCTCGGCGAGCGGATTGTGGAAGTGCGTGTTCTGCACCGGCACAACCGTTTCGAGAATGTGCTGGAGCACCTCCGCGGGCGAACCCATCGCGTTGACCTCGCTGATGATCGACGCGGGATAGTGACCCAGAACGGGGCGGGTCTCGCGGTCGTACACCTCGAAGCGGCGCCGGATCACCGACTCCTCGGCGTCGTCGAGACGGTTCTCCTTGATGGCCCGTCGCTTCATGCGCTCGACCATCTTGTCGAGGTCCGGACACACGAGGTGGATCACGCGAAGGACCTCGATGTGCTCGCCCATCGCTTGCGCCTGGGCGACGCTGCGCGGGATGCCGTCCAGAATGAGGAGGTCCGCGTGCGGCTTGTACAGGGCGAGCACGGTTTGGGCGTGGATGTTCTGCCGCCACATCTCGATGGTGAGGTTGTCGGGCACGAGCTCGCCGCGGCTGGAGTACTGCAGGAACTTCCGGCCGAGGTCGGTGTTCACGTCCAGCGATCGGAAGACGTCGCCGCAGGCAAGGTGGAAGAACCCCGGTATCTGCCCGAGGATCTTGCCCTGCGTTCCCTTTCCGGCACCGGGAGCTCCGAAGAGGAGCACGGTCTTGTAGCGCTGCGTCATGCGGGAGGGGCTCCGACGATCTCGGCGTTGGCAGGCCCGCCCGGACCCGCACTCGGGTCCGTCAGTATCCCGATCGGCGGCACGCTCGTAAAGCGACAGCCCTCTTGGCGTCCTGATCCCTTCGTTCGGCGGTTCGGCCATCGGCCTTGAGCCGAACCGGCTCTCCCGCGGCTGACGCCGTGATGTCGGCCAAGAGAAGCCGCGGAGTGGAGGCGCTGGGATCGCACCGGTTATGCTGCGGCCCATGCTGCCGACGACCCAGGGATGGACCCGGCGCTGGCTTCCCGTGCGAACCGATGGTGGGGGCGCGGGTCCGGCAACTCCCGCCAGCGCGACCGGACCGGGTGCCCGACCTGCGGGGAGAGCAGGCGACCGGGGGGACGCGGCGGCCAGCGGGACGACGCTCGTCGAGCGGGTGCTGGCGGCTCGCGGGCTGGTGGATCCCGACGCGATCGCGACCTTCCTCCATCCGACCCTGCAACAGTTGCATGCTCCCGAGCTGCTGCCCGGCATGGGAGCGGCGGTTGATCGGCTCGAGCGTGCTGTGCGCCAGCGCGAGCGGATCGTCGTCTATGGCGACTACGACGTGGACGGCGTGACCGCAACGGCGGTGCTCTTCCACGCACTCAAGGCGGCGGATCCCGAGGCGCGCATCGGGTGCTATGTGCCGCACCGCATCGACGAGGGGTACGGGCTGAATGCGGAGGCGCTGCTCCAGGTTCGTGGCGACGGCGCGCAGCTTGTCGTGACCGTGGATTGCGGCATCACGGCCCGCGCCGAAGCCGAGGTGGCGCGCCAGGCGGGACTCGACCTCATCATCACCGACCATCATCAGCCTCCGCAGGAAGAGGCGAATCTCCCGAACGCCTGCGCCATCGTGCATCCGGCGCTCTCCGGCGGCGCCTATCCGTTCCGGGAACTGTGCGGGGCCGGAGTGGCGTTCAAGCTGGCCTGGGCATTCGCCAAGCGGTGGTGCGGCTCCGAACGCGTGTCGAAGTCGTTCCAGGACACGCTCATGCGCCTGCTCCCGCTGGTCGCGCTGGGAACGGTGGCCGATGTCGTGCCGCTCGTGGGCGAGAACCGTGTGCTGGCCGCGACGGGGTTGCGCCTCATGGGATCGACCGATCTCGTCGGACTCCGGGCGCTGGTCGATTCGACCCGCAGCGAGCGGCGACCGAATGCCGACATCGACTCCGAGAAGGTCGGCTTCGTGCTCGGTCCGCGCCTGAATGCGGTCGGGCGATTGGGCCATGCGGCCGAGGCGGTTCGCCTGTTCACCGAGGCATCGGCGCCGGAGGCCGCCGAAATCGCCCGTCGAATGGCGACGCTCAACGCCGAGCGGCAGCGCACCGAGCGCGAGATCGTCGAGCAGGCGTGCGCCCAGGTCGAGGCGATGGGAATGGCCGACGACGCGTGCCGGGCGATCGTGCTCGCGGACGAGCGGTGGCATCCCGGTGTGATCGGCATCGTTTGCTCGCGGCTGGTCGAGCGCTTCGGCCGTCCAACCGTGCTCCTTCAGCAGCAGGGAGACACGTGCAAGGGATCCGCCCGTGCCATCGACGGGTTCGATCTCTACGACGCCCTCGCGGCGTGCGGATCGCTCTTGACGACCTTCGGAGGCCACGCAGCGGCAGCCGGTCTCGCGTTGCCCACGGCCGGCCTCGAGGCGTTCCGCGATGCCTTTGTCGCGGTGGCGAACGCGCGTATCGCGACGGAGCAGCTCGTGCCCGCCTTGCGATTCGACTGCGCGGCGTCGTTGGCGGAGTTCGATCTCGACACCGTCCTCGCGCTGCAACGGCTGGCACCGTTCGGTCGCAGCAACCCGCGACCGTCGATCCTGGTGCGCCACGTCCGGGTCGCTGGTCGCCCGAAGCTCCTCAGCGGTGGCCAGCACCTGAAGGTCCTCCTCGAACCGCCCCCCGGCCTGCCGGGCGGCGTGATCGAGGCGGTGTGGTGGAACGGGGGCGAGCACGAGCCACGGCTCGCGCGAGGGGTGCCGCTCGACTGCATCGTCCAGCCGCGCATCAGCCGTTGGACGGGTCGTCCGACCGTCGAACTCGAGATCAAGGATGCCGTTGCGGTCGGGCAGGGTTCGTCCGAGCCGCATCGCGCGATCGCAGCCGGGATGGCCAACTGACTGCGCAAGCGCGACTCAGACGCACAGTCCCGCCGCGCGGAGCACCAATTCGAGCCCGCTCACGTCGCGCTCGGCGAACGCGCCGATCTCGTGGGAGTCGAGGTCCAGCACGGCCCAGCGGCGGCCCTCCGCGTCGCGGAGGGGCAGCACGAGTTCGGAGCGGTCCCGGGGATCGCAGGCAATGTAGTTCGGCCCGAGCTCCGCGACGTCGCGGATGACCATCGGCTCGCCGGCGAGCAGTGCCTGGCCGCATGCGCCGTGCAGTCCGATGGGGGAACACGCGGGCTTCGGGGCTCGCGGTCCCAACTCCAGGCGCCGCTCGTCGGGCTGGTCGGGCCGATCGAGATAGAAGCCGAGCCAGGAGACGCCGGTCGGGGCCAGTGCGCTCCAGAGAACGTCCACCAGCCGAGCCATCCGGACGTCCCTGTCGCCGGTGGCATCGAGTGTGGCGGCGATCGACTCGTAGTCGCGTCGGGCGGTCGGCATGGTGGTTCGATCGTGGAGGACGGCAAGCGGGGATGGGCGGGCCGGACTCTACTCCGGCTCCGCGCCGCGGTGGACCAGGGCGACCACATGAACCTCGACGGCCCGCTCCTCGCCGACGGCGTCGACCCGTTCATGCGTCTTGCCCTTGAGGTTGAGCCGGTCGCGATCGCACCCAAGCATGCGGGCGAGGTTGGCGAGAATCGCATCCTTGTGCGGCGACACCTTGGGCCGCTCGCAAACCAGCGTGATGTCCATGTTGCCGAGACGGTAGCCGGCCTCGTGGAGGCGCCGCACGGACTCGGCGACGAAGACCTCGGAGTCCTGCCCGTCCCACCGCGGATCGTTGTCGGGGAACAACTGTCCGATGTCGGGCCCGCCGATCGCACCCATGAGCGCATCCACCACCGCGTGGCACACCGGATCGCCATCGCTGTGGCCCACCGGTCCCCGGGGATGGTCGATTCGTATCCCGCCGAGCACGAAGGGGCGTCCCGGTCCGTTCGGCGCGACCGGTTCCAGGCGATGCAGGTCGTACCCGTGGCCGATGCGGACAATGGGCTGGTCGGCGTCGTGCATGTCGACAGTATCCCGCGCCGCCGCGCGGATGTGCGGCGGGCGGCGTCCGGTTTTGGGTGAAGGCTCCAGCGGAAGCCGATATGGTTCGGAGACCATGCTCGTGGCACGGCCACGAGTGACCCGGTATCTTGCCCGAGATCCGACTTCGTCGGATCGTGGGCCCAGGCAGGAGAGCGGCATGATTCGACGAGCGGAAACGGCGGTTCTGGTCCTGGCCCTCGGCGCGGCCGTGCTCGGCGGCTGCTACACGCCGGCCGGAGGCATCATGCCCTCCTCGACCGGAGCCGTCACCTACTACTCGACCGAGACCGAGCAGAAGACGATCACCATGATCGATCTCCGCACGGACCAGCCGTTCTTCGTTCAGGTCATCCCGCCCAGCCACCAGCTCACGTTCCAGTATCTCCAAGGGGGCGGGGACGACCCTGTTCTGACGCCCGATCGCATGATCTACGCGGTGCTCCCGATGGGGACCATGACCGGCAAGCTCACCAACCAGATCACGGTGCCTCCGGCTTCGGCACGCCGGATCGACGTTTCCGTGTCGCAGGACATCAAGTACGCCCCGGAGCCGCCGGAACAGCGCCTGCGAACCGACCAGGTCGAGGATCGGCCCGACTACTGGTCGCCGCGCGGCGGACCGCTGCCCGAGAAGAAGAACCCCTACGACGGCTGACCGCGACCGACGAGCTCGGTGAAGCGGCGCCCACGCTCCTCGTAGTTGGTGAACTGGTCCCAACTGGCACATCCGGGGCTCAGCAGGACCACGTCCCCGGGGCGCACGCGTTCGAGTGCGGCGCCGATGGCCCGGTCCAACGTGTCCAGTCGCCGACTCGGCGCGTCGGGCGCGATCGCCGCCGCGGTGGCGCCGATCGCGTAGATTCCCCCCAGCCGGTCGCCCAAGGCGGCGATCTCCGACAGATCGGATCCCTTGTCGTATCCGCCTGCGATGAGGTGCACCCGCGCCGGATCGTCGAAGGCGGCGACGGCGAGGAGCGTGGCCTCGGGTGTCGTGCTCTTGCTGTCGTTGTAGAACCGCACGCCGGCCTGCTCCGCCACCAGTTCGAGCCGGTGGGGCAGACCCCGGAACGACGCCAAGGCGGCGGCCGCGGCCGCGGGGTCGATCCCCGTGGCACCAACGGCCAGTCGAATCGCATGGCGGGCGTTCGCCCGATTGTGTGCTCCGGGCACCGCGAGGGACAGGGGAAGCGCCTCCACCACCCGGACCAGCGGGTCGTCGCCCGGTTCGCGGGCGTCGATGGCGAGGTCGCCCGGCGCCATCGACGAGAAGAGGTTCATCTTGCTGTCGCGATAGTGCTCGAACGTGCCGTGCCAGTCGAGGTGATTCGGGCGCACGTTCGTGAGGAGTCCGGCACGAGGGGACCATCCGGCCACGGCGGTTCCTCCGGCGCCTGGTCCCAGCCAATGCAGCATGAAGCTGCTGAGCTCGAGCACGGTCCATGCGGCGGGACCGTTGGACGGAGGCTCGGCCAGGAGGCTCCCGCCGATGTTCCCGCCCAGGCGGACGGCGAGCCCGGCCGCGCCGAGCACGTGGTGCACCATGGCCGCCGTGGTGGACTTGCCCGCGGATCCGGTCACGCCGATCGTGCGTTGCCGGTCGAGTCGTTCGACGGCCAGTCGGATCTCGGTCGTGATGGGCACGCCGGCCTCCGCCGCCGCGGAGAGAAAGGGATCCGTCCACGGTCGCGGGACCGCGGGATTCGCCACCACGAGGTCGGCGCGGCGGAAGTCCGCGGCGTCATGCCCGCCGAGGCGCAACACGAGGCGTCCCGAACGAACGAGATCGTCGAGGGCACGCAGGGGTTCGGCCAGGGTGGCAGCTTCGGCGCGGTCGGTGAGCAGCACCGAAGCGCCCTGCTCGCACAGCCAACGTGAAACCCCCGCGCCGCCGCCGAAGCGACCCAGCCCCATCACGGTGACCCGTCGTCCAGAGAGCGTTGGCAGCACGTCGAAGGGTAGCAGTCCGTAGAAGGTGGATGCTAGCGCGGCGCGTGTCGCGGCTCGATTTCCGTCACCAGAACGGAGGGGTCACGCGCCGCAACGATGTTGTTGTCCCCGATGCGGGTCGAGTCCTCCGGCGCGAGACGGCGCCAGGCCAGCGCGGACTCCCCCTCGTCCCGGACATAGCCGTACGCCTGGTAGCCCGCGGCGTCCAGGAGCTCGATCGTGCCCGCGGCCTTGTCGGGCCCGTGCAACGCGATCGCCAGGCGCGGGGACGCGGTGCGCAGGGTTTGTTCGGCGCCCGCCAGGACCGCCACCTCCGCACCCTCGGTGTCGATCTTCATCATGGCCGGGGCCGGCAGGCCGCGCTGCTCGATCAGGTCGTCCAGGCGCCACACGGGCACGGTCTCGGTTCGCGGCGCAAGACCGACCGAGCGCCGACCGCTGGACGCCTGGCCGCCCGACACGCTGTCGAGCACCGCCGTTCCGCTGGTGACGTCGTCCACCTGGAGCGACTCCTCGCCGTTCCGATCGGACACGGCTCCCCGAATCGCGATCACATCGGTCATGCCGCCGAGCCGGAGGTTCTCCTCCAGCAGCTCGAAGTTCTCGCCCATCGGCTCGATGGCCACGATGGGGCCGGCGTGGCACCACTGGCGCATGACGCGGGTGTACAGGCCGATGTTGGCGCCGATGTCGTAGACGACGTCGCCGTCGCGAATGAGCCGGTCGAACGTGCCGATCGTGTGGGCGTCGGTGTCGCCGATCTCCTCCCAAAGGAACCACCGGTTGCGGCGCAGGCGGAAGCGAAGGGGGCCGAACGCCCGCTTGTTGACGGTGACGCGGATGTCGGGCACCAGGCGCACCATCGCGTGGGCGGAACGCCGCAGCGTGGGGCTCGATCGCAACCGGCGGACGAGGGCATTCAGGGCAGGCATCGATCACCATTATCGGCGAGACGGGCGACACGGAACGAGCCTCGGACACACGAAACGCGGCGTGATCGGTCCGGTGGATGCGGTGCTACGCGAGCCCCGCCGCCACGGCGACCTCGTCGATGATCTCCCAGGCCCGCTCGCGGGTCTCCGCCTCCGCGATCAGGCGGGCGATGGGCTCGGTGTTGCTCGGGCGCAGGTGGACCCAGCCGTCGGCGAAGTCCACCCGCACGCCGTCCGCGTCGTTGATCCGCTGATCCGCGAATCTCGACTTCACCCGGTCGATGCCCGAACGGACGGCCGCGACTCCGCCCACGGCGCTCAAGTCGAGCTTGTGCTTGATCATCTGGTACCGCGGCAAGGACGCCACGATGGCGCTGAGCGGTCGCTGCTCGGCCGCCAACAGATCGAGCACGAGGGCCATCGCCACCAGGCTGTCGCGGATCCAGCACACCTCCGGCACCACCACTCCGCCGTTGCCCTCGCCGCCGATCGACGCACCGCGCGCCCGCATCGCCGCGGCCACGTTCGCTTCGCCCACCGCAGTCCGGATCACCGAGGCGCCGCGATGGCGGGCGGCGAGGTCGTCGATCATGCGGCTCGTGGACAGGTTGACCGCGATCGGTCCGCCGCCCCGGCGCTCCAGGAAGCGCTGGGCGGCGAGGACGAGCGTGTACTCTTCGCCGAGATAGCAGCCCTGCTCGTCCACGATCGCGAGACGGTCGCCGTCGGGATCCTGGGCGAAGCCGCAGGCGACGCCGGGCTGTTCGCGCACGGCTCGGCAGAGATCGCCGAGATTCGTCTCCGTGGGTTCGGGCACGTGGGCGAAGACCCCGGTCTGCTCGCCGTTGAGGTGCGACACGGCGCAGCCGAGCTGCTCGAGAAGGAATCGGCCGGGTCCGCAGCCCGCTCCGTTGACGGAGTCGAGCACCACCCGGAACGCCGCGCGGCGAATGGTCGGCGCGTCGACCTGTTGCAGCACCCGATCGATGTGTTCGGCATCGGCGCCGGCGTCCGTGCGGATCGCGCCCGTGTCGAGCGAATCGACGTAGCGGATCCGTCCGGTCCGGAACGCGTCGATCACGGCGCTCGCGACCGCGCTGGGTGGTGCACCGCCATGCCGATCGATGCACTTGAGTCCGTTCCACTCGATCGGGTTGTGCGACGCGGTTGCCACCATGCCGCCGTCGGCGCCGTGGTGCAGCACGGCGACCCCGACGGTGGGCGTCATGGCCACGCCGAGATCGACGATCCGGCAACCCGCCGAAGCGAGACCGGCGGCGGCGGCCGCCGCCACCATCTGGCCGGAGACGCGTCCATCGCGACCGAGCACGACCAGCGGCGTTCGCTCGCCGACCTGCGCCCGGAGGAGGCCGCCGAAGGCCGCCGCGAAGGAGGCCGCGACGGCGGGGGTGAACGAGCGGCCCACGATGCCGCGGGCACCCGAAACGGAGAGCATGAGCGGAGCGTCCTCGTCGAGTCGGGCGGCGGTGGTCATGGTCGCCAAGGATACTGCTGGAGCGCGCCCGGGTGGGCCTTCCGGTGGGTGCGACACCAGCGGACGACGGGTTCTTGCCGCGTCCGGCGAGCCGGCGCCGGTAGAATCGCCCCCATGTACGAGCTCACCGTGAGCGAGGAGTTCTGCGCGGCCCACGCGATCGTCGTCGGGGGGCAGCGCGAGCCCGTGCACGGGCACAACTGGCGCGTGGGCGTGACCGTTTCCGGGCGTCATCTCGACGCGGAGGGGCTGCTCTGCGACTTCCACGCGCTGGAAGAGGTCGTGCGAACGGTCGTCGCTCCGTTCATGAACGCCGATCTCAACGCGGTGGCGCCCTTCGATCGGATGAACCCGACCGCGGAGCACGTCGCCCGCCACATTGCGGATCGCGTGGCCGCGGCCCTGCCCTCGGGCGTCGCGGTGACCTGCGTTTCCGTGACGGAGGCCCCGGGCTGCGTGGCGGCCTACCGTCCGGACACGCCATGAGCCACGCCACGACTTCCGCCAGCGCGAGCGTTCCGACTTGGCCGGGGCCCGAGGATCCCGATCGGTTCCTGAACCGCGAGTTGCAGTGGCTGGCCTTCAACGAGCGCGTGCTGCACATGGCGGAGGACGATCGCACGCCGCTTCTCGAGCGGGTGCGCTTCCTCTGCATCTTCGCCAGCAACCTGGACGAGTTCTTCATGAAGCGGGTCGGCGGTCTCCGTCGGCAGCACGAGGAGGGCATCCAGGGCCCGTACGAGTCGATGACGCCGGGGCAGCAGTTGGCCGCGATTCGCGAGCGGGTGGCGCCGCTGCTGCAGCGACAGGCGGCGATCTACGCCGATCGCGTGCGCCCGGCGCTGCGCGCCGCGGGGATCGAGCTGGCGAGTTGGCGCGAGCTCACCCCGGACGAGCAGAGCGAGGCGGAGCGTTGGTACCGCCGGAACGTCTTCCCGATCCTCACGCCGCTCGCCGTGGACAGCGGGCACCGCTTCCCGTTCATCTCGAACCTGAGCGAGTCGCTCGGCGTGCTGGTGCGCCGCCCCGGCGAGAGCGAGCAGCTCTTCGCGCGGGTGAAGGTTCCCGAGCTCCCCAACCGCTGGATCGAGCTCGGCGCCGAAGCCGGGGCGGTCGCCACCGGCGGGCCGCGGCGCTTCGTGCACCTTCAGGAGGTGCTCGAGCACAACCTGGACGACCTCTTCCCCGGAATGGAGATCGTCAAGGTCCTGCCCTTCCGCGTCACCCGCAACGCCGACGTCGAACGCGACAACGAGGACGCCGAGGACCTGATGGAGGAGATCCAGCAGCAGCTCCGCGAACGCCGCTTTGCCCGGGTCGTGCGGCTCGAGACGGGACTCCAGCCCAACGAGCGCATCCTCCGCTTCCTGAAGGAGGAGCTCGCCCTCGCTCCCCAGGACATCTACGAGGTCGAGGCCCTGCTCGACTGGGAGTCGCTCGGGCAGATCGCCGACCTCGACCGGCCCGAGCACCGCTACCCGCCGTGGCGCCCGGTGGTTCCGCCCCGGCTGGTGGACGAGGAGCGCGACATCTTCAGCGTCATCCGGGAGGGCGACTTCCTGGTGCACCATCCGTACGAGTCGTTCGACGCCTCGGTGGCCCGCTTCATCGAGGAGGCGGCGAACGATCCCCGCGTGCTGTGCATCAAGCAGGCGCTCTACCGCACGAGCGGCGACAGTCCGTTCATTCGCGAACTCATCCGGGCCGCCGAGGCCGGCAAGCAGGTGGCGTGCCTGGTGGAGCTGCGGGCCCGGTTCGACGAGGCGCGGAACATCGTCTGGGCGGGGACGCTCGAGGACGCCGGCGTTCACGTCGCCTACGGCGTCGTCGGCCTGAAGACGCACACCAAGATCGCGCTGGTGGTTCGGCAGGAGCCGGAGGGCATCCGCAGCTACGTCCATGTGGGCTCGGGCAACTACAACTCCAAGACGGCCCGCCTGTACGAGGACTGGGGCCTGTTCACCTGCGACCCGGCGATCACCGAGGACGTGGTCAACCTGTTCAACTACATGACCGGCCGCTCCCGGCAGCGCGACTACAACCGGCTGCTCGTGGCGCCGCTCACCATGAAGAAGCGCTTCATCGAGATGATCGAGCGGGAGGCGCTGCTCCACACGCCCGAGCGTCCCGGTCGCATCATCGCCAAGATGAACCAGCTCGAGGACCGCGCCGTGACCGACGCCCTCTACCGGGCAAGCGCGGCCGGCGTGCGCATCGACCTCATCGTGCGGGGCTTCTGCTGCCTCCGTCCCGGCGTGCCCGGCCTCAGCGAGAACATCCGCGTGATCTCGCTGATCGGCCGGTTCCTGGAGCACAGCCGGATCTACTGGTTCCGCGCCGGCGCCGACGACCCCGTGGAGGGCGAGTTCTACATCGGCTCCGCCGACTGGATGTACCGCAACCTCCACACGCGTGTCGAGGCGGCCTGCCCGGTGCTTCGCCGCCCGCTCCGCGAGCAGCTGTGGCAGAACCTCCAGCTCGCCTTGGAGGACCGGCGGCAGGTGTGGGACATGAACGGTCGCGGCGAATTCGAGCTTCGAAGCACGGAGGGAATCGATCCCGACGCGCCGGAGGCGCTGGGCACGCACGAGATGCTGATGAGGGCGGCGCGGGGTCGGTGACGGGGGGTTTGGCGCTGCGATCGGCTGCATTCGACGGCTCGTCGTCGCGCCGAGGCAGCCGTCGACCAGGCTGATCGACCGGCGGGGTTCCCTTCGTCCCTTCAGCGATCATGTCCGAGATTCACCGCGATTTCGCTTCAGGTACGCGGTCAACCACGACAGGGACGCCATGTGAAGATTCGGAAACCGAGGAACCTGGGGCGCTGAACATCCGCCAACTCCCGCTACGCTGAACCTGATGCGAGCGACGACGCGGAACACCCCTGTACGCCCCACCCGGTGCCCGCATCTCCCCCTGGCTGCCGCGGCCATGATCGTCCCGACCGCGGCGGTCGTCGGCCCGGTCCAGGCCGCCTGCGAGTACGAGGTGATCCAGCTCTTCCATGTGCCCGACTGCGG
>JAGQOG010000243.1 GCA_020427695.1 Phycisphaerales bacterium | reverse complement strand
CGATCGCGGCGAGGCGGCGGAGCTGCGCGAGGCGCAGTCCCGCGCCCTTTCGCTTCCCGCAACGGGCATGGCGGTGACGCTCGACATCGGCGACCCGAAGGACATCCACCCGCGCGACAAGCGCACGGTCGGCAATCGTCTCGCCCGCCAGGCGCTGGTCATCGCCTACGGGCGGAACGATGCGGATGCGCAGGGTCCCGTCTACGCGGGCCGCGACGTGCAGGATGGCCGCGTGCGGATCCGGTTCGACCACGTTGGACGCGGTCTCTCGCCGACGAAGGGATCCGTGGATGGATTCGTTGTCGCGGGAGCCGACCGCCGGTTCTTTGTCGCGGATGCGGTCGTGGAGGGCAACGAAGTGGTCGTCTCCTCCCCGAAGGTGCCGCAACCCGTGGCGGTGCGCTACGGCTGGTCGGCGGCCCCCCGGGCCACGCTCTTCGGCACGAACACCGACGGCTCGTTGCTGCCGGCCGCGCCGTTCCGCACCGACGACTGGGTTCGTCCCGCCGATGGCTGGCCACCGCCTCGAGACAGCGGCGCGACCGCGTACCTTTCCGCCGACCCCGCGATGAGGCCGCTCTTCAACGGGCACGACCTCTCGGGCTGGACGAACATCAATTGCGCTCCGGGCACGTTCACCGTGCAGGACGGGATGATCCACTGCACCGGCGTGCCGACCGGTCTCCTGCGCACCGACCGCATGTACGAGAACTACGAGCTCGAGCTCGAGTGGCGGCATCTCTCCGAGCAGGGCAATGCTGGGCTCTTCATCTGGTCCGATGCCCTGACCGCGCCGGGCCAGCCGTTCAGTCGCGCCGTCGAGGTGCAGGTGATGGTCGGGGCGGAGGGCGATTGGTACACGAGCGACGGCGATGTCTTTCCCATCCACGGCGCCACCATGACGCCCGAGAACGGGCGCGGGGGCAGCCGCGCGTTCCCCACCGAAAAGCGGATGAAGCCGTCGCCGGAGTGGAATCACTACCTGGTCACCTGCAACAACGGCGACGTCTCGCTCGCGGTCAATGGGAAGGTCGTGACCCGGGGAAGGAACGCATCGCCGCGCAAGGGCTACATCTGCCTCGAGTCGGAGGGCACGCCCATCGACTTCCGGAACATTCGCATCAAGGAACTGCCCCCGGCATCGCCGGCGCTCGCGCCGGAACTGGTCGCGACCACCGACGAGGGGTTCCGCACGATCTACACGGGCGTGGATCTTTCGGGTTGGAAGGCCGGTCCGGAGCAAGTGGGACACTGGCAACCCGCCGATTGGGTGCTGCGCTACGACGGCGCCGGCGCCGACCTTTGGACCGACCGCTCCTATCGGGACTTCCAGATGATCGTGGACTGGCGCTTCACCCGGGAGCCAGTCGAGACCGAGCGTCCGCTCATCGGGTCCGACGGCAACGAGATCCAGGGCTCGGATGGCAAGACGAAGACCGCGAAGGTGGCCGATGCCGGCGACAGCGGCATCTATCTGCGCGGGAACAGCAAGAGCCAAGTGAACATCTGGTGCTGGCCCGCCGGTTCCGGGGAGGTGTGGGGCTATCGAACCGACGGCAACATGCCGGCCGCGGTCCGCGCCGCCGCCACACCCAGGGAACGGGCGGACAATCCGCCCGGGCAATGGAACCGCTTCCTGATCACCATGAAGGGCGACCAGCTCACCGTGGTCCTGAACGGCCGCACCGTGATCGAGAACGCGGTCCTTCCCGGCGTCCCCGCCGAAGGGCCGATCGGCCTCCAGCACCACGGCGACCCGATCGAGTTCGCGAACATCTTCGTGAGGGAGATCGGGGGGTGACGGACAACCAGAGGCATCGAGGCATCAAGGCATCAGAGAAATAGGCATCGAGGCATCGAGGCATCAAGGCATCGAGGGTTGTTGGGTCCGGACGCCTGGTAGGGGCGGTCGTGGTGCTCGTCGGAGTATCGGCAAGTGCGCGGCGCTCGCGCCTGCCTACCGTTCCCCCCATACCCGCGCGCTTCGACCCTCGATGCCTCGATGCCTCGATGCCTTGATGTTTTGATTCGCCCCTGCCTCCAATGTCCGTCAACCTCATCCCATCCGACGTTCCGGCCAAGCACACCGCGCGTCCGATCGGTGAGATCGCTCGCGCGGCACGGGTGGATCCGCGGGTGCGAGCGCTGGTGCCGGGATTCGATGCGCCGTTCTTCCAGGCGGGGCTTGCGGGCTACTCGGACGCTGCCATGCGGTTGGTCGCCCGGCGGCACGGGTGTCCCTTCTGTGTGACCGAAGCCCTCCTCGACCGCACCCTCATCAACGGAGGCAAGGGACGCGAACGCGAGGATCCGGATCTGCTCGCGACCGAGTGCGGCTTGGGCGAGATCGAGGGCAACACTCCCTTCGCGGGCGAGACCGTCCACGGCGGGCT
>JAGQOG010000242.1 GCA_020427695.1 Phycisphaerales bacterium | reverse complement strand
GTGGCGGCGATGCGCGCGTCCGGATAGGCCTCCAGCAGCTCGGTGAACGTCGCCTCCGCGTCCTTCATGAGCCCCATCTGCAGCGCGATCCCACCGACGTTGAAGAGGGCGTCGTCGGCAAGATCACCCTTCGGATCGGCGGCGATCGCGTCGCGGAACAGTGTCATCGCGTCGAACAGGAATCCCTGTGCCGCCCGCTCGACGGCCTAGCCAAACGCCTTCTGAGCCCGCTCGCTCTTCGACAGCCGCGGACGCGGCGCGGAGGCGGCCGGGGGCGGTGCGGATCGAACCGCCCTCGCGCCCGACTTCCGAACCGGCTTCCGCGCACTCTTCTTGGTGCTCGGCTTCTTGCTGGCGGACTGCCTGCCGCTCGCCTTCCGGGCGGTCTTCGGGGGTGCCGTCCGCGCGGTCTTCTTGGCGGTCTTCTTCGACGTCTCCTTGACGGCCTTCTTCGAGGCCCTGGCCGTCGTGCGCTTGGCGGTCTTCTTGGTCGTTCGCGCCGCGGCGCGTGCAGTTCGCTTCTTCTTGGCCATGGGTCGCTCCTGGATGATGGCTCAGTGCCCGTCGGTGGGGATCGGAGACGGGGGATCGATGGTGTACGGCGGTTCGCCCCGGAGTTGCCGCGCGATGTCCGCCAGGATGCGGCGGTCGCCGAAGGCGCTGAGATGGCTTGGCTCGATCGCGTGGCCGGGCACCCAATGGGGCGTGACCCCGGGCGGTGCCGTGTGCTCGACGCCGACCATCAGGTCGCCGAGCCGTCCGTACGAGACGAGTTCGTAGTTGCCGCTGGGCAGGTTGGTGTCGAGCATCGCGATGAACGCCGATCCGATCGCCATGTCGCGCATGAGTTCGTCGTCGCTCTTGGGATCGGCCATCGCCGCGCCTTGATGCGGTGCAAGCAGCGTGAACATGCGGCGGACGTAGAGTCGGGTGTTGGCCGTCGGGTCCGCGGCGTCGGTGGCGGGATCGACGGCGTCCGCGGGCCACATCGCCGCGTACCGTCCGACCAGGCCCCCCAGCGAGTTCGCGACCACATCGACCTCGACGGTCTCGCGACGGCCCGACGGCAGCGTGGTGCCGTCGGGATATGCCTTCTCCACGGCTTCGATCACCCGCGCTCGGCACTCGGCGAACGTCTTGGCGTCGCCGAACGACACCAGGACGAACTTGTCGTCGCCGACCGCACGCTCGAGCACATCGCGGATCGTGCTGGCGGCGACACCGGGATCGTTGTAGCCGCCGAGCACTACCACCGGCCGGGCGAGAGGCACGGGATGCTCGTGCATCTCGGCGAGATCCGCATCGGCCTGCTTGGTGGTCAGCGGGAACGATGGATTTTGCGGTCCGCCCGCGCAACCGCCGAGTGTGGCGAGCATGGCCAAGGCAGCGGCAGCCAATCGGAGATGTCGTGGGCGGTGGAGCATGTCGGAAGCCTGCCGGACGGGTCGCGCGCTACAGCATCGCCATCAACTCGGCCTTCTTCTTGTCGAACTCGTCCTGGGAGATGATCGAGGCGTCGAGCAGCTCCTTCAGCTGCTTCAGCTTCGCCACGACGTCGGTTCCGGTCGGCACGGTGGCCACGCCCGCGGGATTGACGGCCGGATTGAGCTGCGGGTTGCGCATCATCTCGGCCATCATCTGCGGCATCATCATGGCCAGGCCGAGGTTGACGCCGGTGGACATCGGGTTGCCGCCGCCGCCGCCCACGCCACCATCGGTGGCGCCGGGATTCGCGGCCATCGTCTTCATGGCGTCGGTCATCCCGACCTGCTGGTAGCTCGTCCCCGCCTGGGCCAGCATCCGAGCACCCTGCGCCTTGGCCGCCAGCTCGCTGGCGATCGCCGCGTTTCGGTTCAGCGTCGCCTGGATCTCCTCCGTGGTCGAAACGCTGTTGACGCTCACCTCGACGATGTCGAGGCCGAGACTCGCAAACTCCGGAGCCAGCTGGCCGCGCACGCCGATCCCCAACTCGCGCAGGTAGCGGGGAAGCTCCTGGAACGGCTTCTGGAGCGACGCGAACGCGTCGGTCAGCGCCGAAACGAGGTACTGCGAGCGCAGATAGTCCTCGATGTCGCCGGAACGGAACTCCGGTCGCGTGCCGACGACCTTGGGCACGAAGATCGCCGGATCGGTCACCTGCACGGCGAACCGCCCGAACGACCGCACCGGGATCTGCATCAGCACGGGATCCGGAATGTAGACCGGCTCCGGGGTGCCCCACTTCAGGTCGCGGAAGAGCTGCGTGGCGACGAAGTAGACCTCGGCGCGGAAGGGGGTGTTGCCCTTGCCGTACACCAGGCCCGTGATGAACTTCGTCAGGATCGGGATCTCCTGCGTGGTGAGCACGTAGCGGCCGGGATCGAACTTGGCCATGGGCTTCCCGTCGCGGAAGAAGAGGGCCGTCTGGCCTTCGCGCACGATGAGCTGGGAACCCCACTCGATGACGCCGTCGCCGGTCGAAGGCAGGCGCACGGCCATCACGTCGCCCGACGGATCGCGGTACTCGATGATCTGGGCAAGCTTCGGCATCTGTTACTCCACTCCCTTCATGACGTTCTCTCGACGTCGGACGTGGTCCTCGATTCGTTCGATGGCCTGGGCCGCGGCCTGCAGGTGCTCCGCATCGAGCTGCGTCTTCAGGGCATCGACGGCGGACTGGAACGCCTGGGCCTGTTCGCCCAGGCGCGAGTCGTGCTCGTGGATCCGATCGAGCTGTTCGGTCTCGACCTGGATCGTGTCGAAGAAGCCGCTGAACCCCGCCGGCGCGCGGCGAAGCCGCTCCGCCTCGGTGCCGGCGCGACGCCGGATCGATTCGATCGTCTCGAGATGCTCGAACGCGCCGCGGCGACCCAGGTCGGCCAGCACGGCATCGAGATCGTGGCGGGCGGCATCAATGGACTTGGCCATCGTCTCCCGCACCAGCTTGTCCATGTCGCGGCGCTTCTCGCGCTCGCTGTAGCCCTTGTAGCCCGGAATGATCCGCGCCACGGATTCGACGAAGTCCCGTCCCTTTGTGCCCATGTCGCGCTCCTCGCCCGAATGTCTTGGATCGCCGTCGGGCCTGCGAGGGCCGCAGACCGGAGGCGCCCATCCTACCTTCGGGGGACGAGCCTGCTGGTTTCGTCCGCGGATGGTTTCGGCGACGCCGGCGAGCGTGGCGCCCCGGTCCCGGGCCGGTCAGCCCGCGGAACCGCCGATCGTCGCCAGCTCGCGTTCGAAGATCGCTTCGGCACGCGACTGCGCGGTGAGAACAGCCTCGAGTTCGCCCGGGAGCGCCAGCGGCTCGATCTCGCGCCAGGCGTCGGTCGGGAGGTCGTCGCGCAGGTAGCGCAATCCGAAGTCGAAGCGATCGGGACAATGCTTGATCCGGAGGAGCTCGACGAGCGGCCGCAGCGTGAACGCGAGGTAGCGGTCGCCGGCCTCGAGGGCATCGCCGCGCCAGACCGCCTTGCGCACGAGGTGTTGGGTCATGCGGAACCGCGGCCCGATCGCCTCGAGTCGCTCCCGAACGCGAGCGGCGTGGGCCGCACGGTCGAGTGGCTCCGGGCGGGCGAGCCCGGCGCGATCGAAGAGGACCAGCGCGTGGCCGTGCCGCTCGGGCTCGAGAAACCGTCCCGCCTCGCTGGAACGGTTCATGATCACGAGGTCGATCATGCACCAGTCGGGCACGCCTTCGAGCTGCCACAACGCCTGGTCGTGTCCGTGCCAGGTCGGCATGGGGAACCGGATGCGTTCGGCGATCGGCGCGACGGTTGAGACGGCACGCTCGCACACCGCAAAGGCGTCCTCGACCTTGCCGTCCTCGACGATGGCGACGAGGTCGATGTCCGACCACTGGTCCGTGCGTCCGTTGGCATCGCTCCCGCCCAGCCAGGCCGCCAGGGCCCAGCCTTCGGACTCGAGCGCACGGTGGAGGCACTCGATCAGTCGGGTGCGCACGACAGCGCCGGACGACGGCGACGAGGTGTACGATGCGGCGTTCATGCCCTCGTTCTACCTGCGGCGCGGAGCGCGGATCGGCGACAAGGCCCGCTTTTTCGATGCGACTCTTCTGGTCCTTCATCCTGATCCTCGTGGTGGGCGGAGCGGCGGCCGCGTGGTGGCAGTCCGGTGCCAACGTCCGGGAGGAGCGTGGGGAGAGCTCCGTCACGACGGGCGCCGCAGCGTCTGAGTCGCGGGTTGCCCCACCGCAACCCGTGCCCGTGCCGCCCACACCGCCGGCCGAACCCGCGCCGGCGGTCTCCGCGCCAACCCCCACCGCCGCGCCCGCCCCGGAAGCGACGCCGTCGTTCGTCGTTCGGGGCCGAGGCTCGGCCAAGGATCCGTTCTGGGTGGACTGGGACCTGCTGCTCTCCGCCAAGGAAACCTATGACCCGCCGGCGGGGAAGCGCGAGATGCCGAAGCAGATCACCATGCTCAACGGCGCCACGGTGCGGATCACCGGCTATTTCGCCGCGCCGATCGGCGAGGAGAGCACGAGCGAACTGCTCGTGATGCTCAACAAGTGGGACGGCTGCTGCCTGGGCTTGCCGCCGACACCCTACGACGCCGTCGAGGTGAGACTTGCCGAGCCCGTTCGTCTCACGGGACAGCACGTGATCCGCTACGGAACGGTGACCGGTCGCTTTTCGGCGGATCCGTTCCTCGTGGCGGACTTCATCATGGGGCTCTACCGGATCGAGGACGCGCGGGTGGAGTGGGGCGGATAGCGCCGGCGCGCGACGGCCCGCGCGGGTTCGCCGTCGGTTCGCCTTCGTGTGGACGGTTTCGCCACCCGGATGGGACCGTCGAGTCCCTACGATCGACGCCATGGCACGTACTGGTCCATCCGAGTTCCGACGCCCAGCGCATCCGGGCGACTTGACGCCGTATCTCGAGCGGCTGCTCGACGGCTTGGCGCTCGACCGGGAGCAGACCTCGGCCGCGTTCGAAGCGATCATGACCGGCGCTGCGCACCATGCCGAAGTGGGCGCGCTGCTTGCGCTTCTGGCCACGCGGCTTCCCACGCCGGACGAGTTGACCGGCGCCGCGACCGTCATGCGCCGTCATGTCGAACGCGTCGAGTCGTCGGTTCCACCCGAGCGGATCGTGGACACCGCGGGGACGGGGGGAGCGCTCAAGACGTTCAACGTCTCGACCGCCGCGGCACTCGTGGCGGCGGCGGCGGGTGCGACCGTGGCCAAGCACGGCAACCGTTCGCGCACGGGTCGCGGCTCCGCCGAGGTGCTCAAGGCCCTCGGCGTCAACGTGGACGCCGGTCGGCCCGCGCAGGCCCGCTGCCTCGAAACGGCCCGGGTCTGCTTCTGCTTCGCCGTGCATCACCATCCCGCGGCACGGCACGCGATGCCCGTGCGCCAGGCGCTCGGATTCCCGACGATCTTCAACCTGCTCGGGCCGCTCACGAATCCTGCCGGGGCCGCCCGCCAACTGGTGGGCGTGTACGACGCACGATTCGTGCGCCCGATGGCGGAGGCTTTGGCCACGTTGGGCTCGGTGCGGGCCATGGTGGTGCATGGGGGGGACGGGCTGGACGAGATCTCGCTCGGCGCGCCGACGCTCGTCGCCCACGTCGAGGACGGTGTCGTGCGGGAGGAGCAGATCGAGCCGGAGCAACTCGGGTTCGAGCGTGCCGAGGCCGGCTCGCTGGTGGCGCGCGATCTGGGCGATGCCGCGCGCCTGCTGCGGGCGATCATCGAGGGGCACGAACGCGGCCCGGCGCGGGACATGACGCTCGTCAACGCGGCCGCGACGTTGGTCGTCGCCGGTCGGTCGGCATCGTTCCCGGAAGCGCTGACGGTGGCGGCCCACGCGATCGACTTCGGCGACGCGGCGCAGACGCTGGAGCAACTCGTCGAGATCAGCGCCGCGGGATGAGGGGCGACGTTTCGACTGTTCCCGGCGGCACGGGAATCGGTGCGGCGGATTCACCACGATCGGCGTTTGGTGCGGCGGCCCGTGGTACCGTGCGGTCATGCGGGGGAAGGTGGGGACAGGCGGCGCCGGTGGGCGCTGGGGCCGCTTCGCGCGGCGGTTGCGGGGGGTGCGGGTCGCTCGAGGGGCGTTGCTCTTGCGCGAGATGCGTGGCGCCGCGGTTCGGTGTGGGACAGGCCTGCTTCGCGCCTGGCATTCGCTCGCCGCGAGCGCGTCCGGACCGCCGCCCGCCGCCAGTCCCGAGCCCTTCCCCCGGGGCGGGCAGTTGGGCACGCTCCTGGTGGTTTCCTTTGCCGTAGGCATCGGAGTGGCGACGATCGCCGAGCCCGCCGGCGCCGATCGGGTGCCGGAAGCGGCCGCCCGAGGGTGGTGGACGCTGGTGGCGGGGAGCATCGCCATGGCGTTCGCGTTCGGCGCGCTGATCGGCGTGCTCGGGCTCTGGCGTTGGCGGAGTCGAGCCGGGATGTTTCCGGGCGGCGGCGGCACGATCGCGCTGGTCCTGCTGGCGGTCGGTTCCGCCCTGCTCGGAGCAGCGTGGTGGACGGTGCGGCAGCCGGCGCAGGGGGTCGGCCTTGCCGGCGTGCTGGTCGAGGCCGGCGGCGCGGCGAGCGATGATGCGGAGGACGCCGTTCCCGATCGGTCCGGGGTGCCAGCCGTGGACCCTGGCGACCGGCGTCTCGTGTGCGTGCGCGGCGTCGTGGTCGAAGCGCCGCGGCCGCGCGAACGGCGCGGATCGCTCGCCGCCTTCGATCGGCGCGGGCCGCAGGTCGCCGCCGCGATGGTGGTGCGGGAGGTCGCAACCGACGCCGGCGGGTGGACGGCGCTCGAGGGGCGGGTCGTGCTGGTGATGGACGAGGCTCCGGCCCGTGCGCTCCGGCTCCAGGCCGGCGATGCGGTCGAGGCGCTGGGCGTCCATTCGACCTTTCGTCCGCCGGCCAATCCCGGCGCGTTCGACGCGCGTCGATGGGCGCGGCGCCGGGGCGTGGCGGGCTCGCTCTTTGTCGATGCGGCCGCTCACGTCCGTGTGATCCGGGCCTCGCCGTGGCCGTGGACCACTCGCCTCGCGTCGATCCGGGCCGTGCTGCGGCAGGCCGCCGAGGAGGCGCTCCTGACGGATGTTCCGACCGCTGGGGCACCCGAGCGGGAGGCGCTTTGCCGGGCGATGTTCCTGGGCGAGCGGACGGCGGCGCTCGATCCGGTCATGGAGAGCTTCCGTCGGACGGGGCTGGCGCACGTGGTGGCGATCTCCGGGTTCAACCTCGGCGTCCTGGCGGGCGCCGTGCTCCTGATCGTGCGACTCCGGCGCGGCGGGCGCCGATGGCAAGCGGCGGCCACCCTCCTGGCGATCGGCCCCTACCTGGCGGTCGTGGAGCCCGAGACGCCCGTGGTCCGAGCCGGCGTGATGGTGGCGGTGGCGGCGCTCGGATGCCTCTTCGATCGGCGCTGGCGCATGACGGGAGTGCTCGTGCTGAGCGCCGCCTGCATCCTGCTCTGGGATCCGGTCCAGGCGATCGAGCCCGGATTCCAGTTGAGCTTCGGGGCCGTGGCGGCCTTGGGAACGCTGGGTCCGTTCCTGCGCCATCAGTGGTTCGGTGCGCCGGATCGCGCCGTGTGGCGGGTGCGGTCCCTGCTGATCGAGCACGCGAAGACCGCGTTGGCCGCCGCCACTGCGGCATGGCTCGCATCCGTGCCGGTGGTGATGGTGCACTTCGGGTTCGTCTCGCCGTGGGGGATCCCGCTTTCCCTCGCCACGGCGCCGGTGGCGGCCACGCTGCTCTGCACGGGGTACCTCAAGCTGCTGGCCACGCCGTTGGCGCCTCCTGCGGGATGGCTGCTCGGGCGACCGCTCGCCTGGCTCGCCGACGCGCTCATCGCGATGATCGTCGCCGCGGGACACCTGCCTGCGGCCGGCGTGGACGTGCCCCCACCGTCCCCCGCATGGGGCGTCCTCTGCGTTCTGGCGCTCCTGGCCTGGATGCGGCTGCGCGAGCCGAGGCACCTTCGCGTGCTGGCGGGAGGCGCGATCGGTCTCGTGCTCTGGGCGCTGGTGCCGGCCGTGTGGATGCGGATGCGCCCGGACTCGTGGTCGCCGGCGCTCCGCATCGACATGCTCGCGGTTGGCGACGGAACCTGCATCCTGCTGCGTGGCGGCGGGGCCACGGTGGTCTTCGATGCCGGCAGCACCGCGCTCTCGATCGGCGGTCGCGTGGTGGTGCCCGCGTTCCGGGCGTTGGGCGTCTCGTCGGTGGACGCGATGATCGTGAGTCACGCCAACCTCGATCACTTTGCCGCGGTCCTGGAGATCGTGGACGCCTTGCCCGTCCGCGAGGTGATCGTGACGACACAGTTCCGCGATGCAGCCCGCGGCACTCCGCACGGCGCGGCGGCGGCGCTGCTCCGGCGACTGTCACAGCGTCGGGTCGCCGTCGTCGATGGCGCCGCTGGCGATGAACGCCACTTCGGCTCCATGTGCTGGTACTGGCTGCACCCGCCGCACGGTGCGTCCTTCGCGCAGGTGAACGACGCGTCGCAGGTGGTTCGAGTTGCGGCAGGTGGTCGAACGGTGCTCCTCTGCGGCGACATCCAGGACCACGCCATCGAGGAGCTGCTGGCGGGGCCAGGGTCGATGCAGGCGGACATCCTGGAGCTTCCGCATCACGGGAGCTGGCGCGCCCCGGCGGTGTTGCTCGCGGAGGCGGTTCGTCCGGCGGTGGTTCTGCAGAGCACCGGTCCCGCACGCCTGGCGGCCGATCGGTGGGCTGCTTGCCTTGCCGCCACCGAGCGCCTGGTGACGGCCCGTGACGGCGCCGTCTGGGTCGAGGTCGGATGGAACGGGGACCTGCACGTCGGGCGGTGGTTTGGGCGGCAAGGAAGCGGGGAGCGAGGCGACGCCGCGTCCACCGAGGTCGCGAGCACGGCCTCTGCGGAGGGACGCTGACGCTCGATCGCGTTCGGCGATCGGCGAGCAGCATCCGCAGCGCACCGGCTATCCTCCCTCTCGTGCCGACCGCATCCCCCTTCACGCTCCTGGCCGAGAGCTACGTGCACACGCTGGACCCGTTCGTCCTGCGCTTCACGGACACCTTCGGCATCCGCTGGTACGGCATCGCATACCTGTGCGGGTTCGTGGCGGCATGGGTGCTGGCCGGTTGGATGGCGCGGACCCGGCGGATCCTGGTGCCGCCGGATCGCGTCGGCGACGTGATGACGGCGCTGGTGATCGGCGTGCTCGTCGGCGGACGCCTGGGGCACGTCATCTTCTACGACCAGGCGCTGCTCTGGTCCTTCGAGTGGTCGCCGCCATTCTGGGGCGTCCTGGCGATTCATCGCGGCGGCATGGCCAGTCATGGCGGCATCATCGGGGTGATTGTGGCGTGCATCTGGTCGGCGCACCGGCTCCGCCTTCCGCCGCTCCATCTGCTCGATCTCGCCGCGTTCATCGCCCCGATCGGCCTCGGCTTTGGTCGAGTGGCGAACTTCATCAACGGCGAGCTGTGGGGGCGTCCACTGCCCCTGGCCATGACCGGCGACCCGCCGTGGTGGAGCATGAAGTACCCGGAGGAGATCCTCCTGCCGGGGTACCCCGTCCAAGCGCTCGAACCGCTGCGGCATCTCGTCGATCCCGCGAAGCCCTTCCCGCGAAGCCTCTACGACGCGGCGTACGCGGGGCGCGTCGAGGTGGTGGAGCGCTTGGCACCGCTCCTGACGCCACACTACCCGTCGCAGGTGTTCCAGGCGGTCACCGACGGCGTGCTCCTCATGCTGCTCCTGATCGTCGTCTGGTGGCGGCCGCGGCGTCCCGGCGTCGTCGCGGCGTGGTTCCTCATGGGCTACGGCGCTCTGCGCATGCTCACCGAACAGTTCCGCATGCCCGACGTGGGGGTGTTCACCATCGGGTGGCTGACGCTTCCGATGCTGTTGAGCCTCGGCATGATCGTCGCGGGCGGCGCGTTGCTGGCGTTCGCGATGCGCGGGGAGGGGTCGCGCGTGGGCGGGTTGGCGCCGAGGCGCGCCGCGGAGTGACACCCGCGAACGTGAACGCGTGCGGGTGCGAAGGGTGCCACGGCCGTGTCGGCCGTGGGGAGCGGGCACCGGCGCGCGGTTGCACGGCCAGGATGGCCGTGGCACCCGCGAACGTGAACGCGTGCGGGTGCGAAGGGTGCCACGGCCGTGTCGGCCGTGGGGAACCCGTGCGGGCGCCTTCAGCGTGTGCGCGAGCGCAGCGAGCGGCCTCCGCGCGGTCGGCCTTCCTTCGCAATCTCCGCCATCACGAGTTCCCGCACCCGCGGCGGAAGCTCGGTCCGCGAGACCTCCTGACAGGCGTCGCGGGCAAGGTCGAGCCATCCGAAGACCGACTTGCAACGCTCGCAGACGAGCTGGTCCTGCACGGGAAACTCGACGCCGCGGTCGAGCGCTTCCATCTTGGCCCGCAGGAGGTCGAGGCACATCTGTCGCTCGTACGCCGGTGGCGGCATGCGCACCGCCGTGTGCCCGTTGGTGAGTGCCCGACGAAGCAGCAGCCGTCCCCGATGCACGCGGGTCTTCACCGTGGCGCCCTTGATGCCGAGCACCGACGCGACCTCTTCGACGGACAGCTCGGCAATGTCCTTGAGCACGACGGGCAGGCGGTAGATGACCGGCAGGCCGGCGATCGCCCCGTCAACCTGCGCCACCGTCTCGGAGCGCATCAGCGCCGCCTCGCCGCTCTCCGCGTCGATCGGTGCCGGCGGCATGCGGGCGTCGCCGAAGGGCAGGATCTGCTCCAGGCTCACGAAGCGCTGCCGGCGCGAGATGCGCCGCCGCAGGGCCCGCCGCGCCGCGCGAACCGCGATGGTGTACAGCCAGGTTCCGGGGTCCGCCTCGCCGCGAAACTGGTCCCACTTGCGATAGGCCTGGAGAAACGCCTCCTGCGAGACGTCGTCGGCATCCTCGTCGTTGCCGGTGATCCGGAACGCCACGGCGTGGATCCGTTGCCCGTAGGCGTCGAGCAGTTGCGCGACCGCCTTCTCCGGGTCGGCCAGCCGCGGCAGCCGATGAGGTCTCGCGCCGCTCGCGTTCGGTCCGGGCTTCCGCAGTGGGCTCACAGCGTATCGACCTCCAGAAGGCTGCGGCCGGTCATCGAGTCCGGCACCGCGATCCCCATCAGGTGCAGCACGGTCGGCGCCAAGTCGGCAAGACGACCGTCCTTCCGCAGCGTTCGCCCCTTCACGGCCTCGGCGACCACGATGCAGGGCACATCGTAGTTCGTGTGCGCCGTGTGGGGACAGTCGTGCACCGGATCCCACATCTGCTCCGCGTTCCCGTGGTCGGCGGTCACGATCGCCGCCCCGCCGCGGGCGAGCGTGGCGTCCACGATGCGGCCGACGCAGGCGTCCACCGTCTCGACCGCACGGATCGCGGCCGGGAGCACGCCGGTGTGGCCCACCATGTCGCCGTTCGCGAAGTTCACGACGATGAGCGGTTCGCAGTCCTCCGCCGCCAGTCGCCGCAGGACCGCCTCGCAGACCGCGACCGCCGACATCTCGGGCTTGAGGTCGTACGTGGCGACATCGCGTGGACTGGGGATCAGTTCCCGCCGCTCCCCGACGAACGGATCGTCGCGGTAGTCGTTGAAGAAGAACGTCACGTGCGGGAACTTCTCCGTCTCCGCACACCGGAACTGCGTCAGCCCCGACTCCGCGATGACCGCTCCGAGGATGTCCTTCATCTTCGGGGGCTTCGGGAACGCCACGTGCACGGGGAGGTCTTCCTCGTAGGCGGTGAGGGTGCAGAACCACAGGTTCTGCGGCCGAGTCCGCCGCACGAACGGCTGGGAGGGCAGCATGGCCCATGCGTCGTCGTCGAGCACGAAGGCCTTGACGAGTTCCCGCGGCCGATCGCCGCGGAAGTTGAAGAAGACGACGGCGTCGCCGTCCCGCACGAACGCCGGTTCGCCGATCTGCGTCGGCTCGATGAACTCGTCGCTGCGACGGTCGGGATCGGCTGGATCGCGGTGGTAGCGCTCGATCGCCTCGGTGGCCGTCGTCGCTCGGTGCTCGATGGGTTCGGTCAGGCAGCGGTACGCCTTCTCGACCCGGTCCCACCGGTGGTCGCGGTCCATGGCGTAGAAGCGTCCGGCGACCGACGCGATTCGGCCGATCCCGCGCTCGCGCAGGTGCGCCTCCACGCGATCCACGAATCCCGTCATGCTGGCCGGTGGCGTGTCGCGGCCGTCGCCGAAGGCCTGGATCAGGAGTCGATCGCCGCCCAAGCCTTCGCGCGCCGCAAGATCGACCAGGGTGAGCACGTGATCAAGGGCACTGTGCACCAGCCCATCGCTCAGGAGACCGAACAGGTGCACCCGGCCTCCCGTGCGCCGAACATGCTCGAACGCGCCCTTGAGAGCGGCATTGCGGAAGAACGAACCGTCCCGAATGGTCCGCGTGATCCGCATCAGCTCCTGGTCGACGATCCGCCCGGCGCCGATGTTCTGGTGACCGACCTCGGAGTTGCCCATCACCGGTCCGTCCGCGGTGACCGGCAGGCCTACGTCCTCTCCGCTGGTGTGGATCAGCGTGGTTGGATAGATGCTCGAGAGCTGGTCCGCGACGGGCGTGCGTGCCAGCTTGACCGCATTGAACGCGTCATGCTCGGGATGGGGGTTCTCTCCCCATCCGTCGCGGACGATCAGCACCGTGGGACGGAGATGGGTCGGTCGTGCGGTCATGGAGAACCGCATGCTAGTGGCCTCGCCGGTCGTCGAGGCGACGGCCGATCCCCGGCGTTGGCCACCCTTGGCGGAAACGCGTATCCTCCAGCATCATGGCCGTCGTTTCGGAGCAGCCATCCACGATGCAGTCCGATCGGTCCCTGCGCGAGCGCTATCTCGAGGTCAAGGATCGCATCGACGCCGCCGCCCGGCGTTCCGGACGCACGGGCGATCGAGTGGTGCTGGTGGCGGTCACGAAGTACGCCTCGATCGAACAGATCCGCGAGCTGATCGGGCTCGGCCAGGTCGATTTCGGCGAGAACCGCGTGCAGCAGCTCGTGCAGCGGGCGGCCCAAATCGAGGAATACCTCGGCCGCAAGCACGAGCTTGGCGGCGCTGAGCGCCGCAACCTGCCCGACCGCGTTCGTTGGCACATGATCGGGACGCTCCAGCGCAACAAGGTCAAGAAGGCCATCGAGGTCTGTCGGCTGATCCACTCCGTGGAGTCACTGCGGTTGGCCGAAGACATCAACGCGGCCGCGGTGCGACGGGAGCAGCCGATGGAGGTGCTTCTCCAGGTGAACATCGCCCAGGAGCGCTCCAAGCACGGCATTACGGGCCCGGCCGTCCGGCACCTGATCGATCAGATGGAGACCATGGTGAATCTCCAGGTGCGCGGCCTGATGTGCATGGCCCCGATTGCCGAGGACCCGGAGACCGTTCGCCCGGTGTTCGAGCGCTGCCGCGAGCTCTTCGAGGATCTTCGTCGCGAGGGAGTCGGCGGCGCACGGTTCGATGTCCTGTCGATGGGGATGAGCAACGATTTCGAGGTCGCCATCGAGTGTGGTGCCAACGTTGTCCGCGTCGGCTCTGCCATCTTCGGGACGGCGACCCCCGAGTCGGATGCGAACGCGGGCTGATCGCCAACCTTCGTCATAACTAGCGTATTGGCAGTATCTTGCGTCTTGCGGCGAATGGGGCGGTGGCGCTGCGTCCGGACGCCATCGGCACCGGACCGGCCGGGTTCGGGTTCCGTTCGGCCTTGGGGCCTCTCGCCTACGAAAAAAAACGCTGGCCAATGAAACAATCGGCCGATTGTCTGGTAGAACTTGGGTCGCTGCCGTTCGACGGCCAGCGTTTGAATCCGTCCACTCTGCGCATCCGCGTTGGCTCATCCCTGAGCTGACGCGGACTTTTCTTGGGGGCGCGCCGTGCGGGATCGGGTGGGATCGTTGCGGTGCCGCGTCTGGACCAGGCGTGGGGTGATGTGCGGGACCTTCGTCACGGCCAGGATGGCCGTGGCACCCGGTCTTGATGCCTCGATGCCTCGATGCCTCGTCTCGTCCTAGATCCCGCCACCCATCGACGAGGCATTGTCTCGGCTGAACGCCCGCGCCGGGACCCCCCTGGCGGTCTGGCCGTCGGCGAGGTCGTCGATGGCGACGGCACCCGCTCCAAGCACCGCATTCCGGCCAAGTCGGACGCCGGGCAGCACCGCCGCCCCGATCCCGATCAGCGTGTCCGCCCCGACATGCACGGCGCCGCCCAACGCGACTCGAGGTGCCAAGTGGACGAACGCCCCCACATGGCAGTCGTGCTCGACGATCGCTCCCGAGTTGACGATGGTGCCGCGACCCACCACCGCCCGCGCGTTGACGACGGCGTGCGGACCGATGAACGCTCCCGCTTCGATGACAGCCGACGCCGAAACCGTGGCCGATGGGGACACCACCGTGGCCCATCGATCCTCGGGCACCGTCTCCAGCCATCCGCGGCGGAGGCGTCCATCCCCGACGGCGGCGTGCACCATGGTGCTGGCGGGAAGCCGCGTCCCGAGCATCCGGCCCAGGTCCAGCGGCGTGCCGAGCCACGGGATCGGCTTGGGCCCGGATTCGGCAGAGGCCATCGGCGCATGCTCGCTGGCCTGATCGGCGAGGTAGCCCATCGGCTGCCACCATCGCCGGTCAACGGAGTCCGCGACCACAGCGGCGTGACCGCCTCCACCCATGATGACCAGCGGCACGGGTTCGATGGGTGGCCGGTGGGTACATGTGTTCATGGAGCCTCCTGAGCGCTCTTTGGCGCGGGAACGGGCGCTGCGAGCGGGCTCGCAACCGGCGGTTCGGATCGGTTCGCCGTCGGTGCGGCGGTGCGCGTCGGTTCGGCTGGCGCTGCGGGATGCCGTTCGTCCTCGCGACGATCCCAACGTCCGTGGTACCGAGCGATCGACAGGTCCGTGTACGTGCTGCGGCAGCGGTAGCAGACGAGTTGGCGCTTCGCGAAGATGAGCGTCCCGATGTCGAGGGCGAGCACAACGAACAGTGCGGCCAAGACCAGCGGATCGGTGGCATAGCCCAACGCTCCGATCACCGCACCGGCAAACGCGACGACGACCACCAGCAGGGTCACCTGTGGAAACGAAGTGGTCCTGAACATCGCCGGACATCCACAGACCACACAGCGCCGGAGGTGCCCGGCGTCGTCAACCGCCGAGTCCCAAAGGAGGTACACCTCTCGACCGCTCGGCTCGACCGTGCCACGCGTGGGGCGTGCCGTCGGATCGACGTTCAGGCGCCCGAGCGGTCGGCGGGATGGGTCGCGAAGCTGGATGCGCACGGCCT
The DNA here is from genome assembly GCA_020427695.1 of Phycisphaerales bacterium. Taxonomy (GTDB): domain Bacteria; phylum Planctomycetota; class Phycisphaerae; order Phycisphaerales; family SM1A02; genus JAGQOG01. Next base: position 17,418 of record JAGQOG010000242.1, on the reverse strand, counting down.
CCGATCATACTTCCCGCCCCTGCGCCGCCTCGACCTCCCGATACGATGGGCGACGAGGCCCATGGATACCCCACCCACCTGGCTGGCTGCGTTGCGCGGCCGATTCCTCGTCTTCGATGGCCCGGACGGATCCGGCAAGACCACACAGTTCCGCTGGTTCGCGGAGTTCTGCCGAACGAACGGCGAGACCGTCACCGACGTCCGCGAGCCCGGGGGGACAGCGATCGGCGAGCAGATCCGCGACATCCTGCTGGACACGGCGAACGCGGACATGAGTGTGCGCTGCGAGATGCTCCTCTACATGGCCAGCCGAGCCCAGCTTGTCGAACAGCGCATTCGTCCGGCCCTCGAGCGCGGGGAGATTGTCCTTGCCGACCGCTTCATCAGCTCGACGCTCGCCTACCAGGGAACCGCGGGGGGGCTCTCGGTCGAGGAGATCCTCGCCGTGGGCCGCGTGGCGGTGGGCGGACTCGAACCCGATCTGGTGGTGGTGTTCGACGTGGACGAGCGAACGGCGGCGCGCCGGATGGGCATGCTGCTCGATCGGATGGAGCGGAAGGGCGCCGAGTTCCATCGCCGCGTGCGGGAGGGATACCTGCAGCAGGTTCGGGATCGGCCCGATCGCTACGTTCGCGTCGATGCGATCGCGGACGCCGAGGAGGTGGCGCGGCGCCTCCACGAGACGATCCGGCGCCGGTTCTCCGAGTCCGCGCGGGTCAGTCGATGAGGAGCCGGATCTCGTAGGTCGCGGCGGAGCCGCCGCGGCGGCGGCACCACTGAACTTGGCACGATCGGTTGACCCCCAAGCCGCCGGGAAGCTGCTTCAGAATGCGCCCGCTGAGCCCATGAAGCAGCGGGAGACGGCTGCCCACGAGCACCGCGTCCGACTCGGCGACCACGACCGTGTAGCGGACGGGCGCATCGGGCGAGTGGTGCCACGCAACAAGAATCTCACCGCAGCCGATCGCTGGAGTCGGATCGAGGTCGATCGCGTTGGGGCGGGTTGGTTCGATGCGACGGAACACGTCCATACACATGCAAAACCAAGACTTGCAGTGCCACTGGATTGCCGGAATCGGCCTCCGGAAGCAGTTCGACCGTGACGACCGTGCGGGTTGTTCCGGCGAGAAAGGGCGGCCGGGTCCGCCGAGCAGGCCATTGGCCCGTAGCATGCGTTGGGGAACGCCATGCCGCGAGAGAGATTCGATGTCATCGTCGCCGGCGTCGGAGCCATGGGATCGGCCGCGTGCTTTCACCTGGCACGCCGCGGGGTCCGGGTGCTGGGTCTCGATGCCGACTCGACGCCCAACGAGAACGGCAGTTCCGGCGGCCAGTCGCGGATGATCAGGTACTGCTACTACGAGCATCCCGACTATGTTCCGTTGCTGCGCCGGTCGTACGAGCTCTGGGACGAACTCTGCGCCGTCACCAGCCAGCCCATCCTGCGGCGGACCGGCGGCCTGTACGTCGGCGATCCGAACGGACCGTCGGTGGCGGGATCGCGCCAGTCGGCGCAGGCACACGGACTCTCGCACGAGATGCTCAGCCACGGGATGCTCAAGGAGCGCTTCCCGCAGTTTCGCGTCCCCGACGGCTACGAGGCGTTGTACGAGCCGAACGCGGGAATGGTCACCACCGCCACGGCCATCGCGGCGCACTTGAACCTGGCGATCGACTTTGGCGGCGAGATCCACGCACACGAACCGGTGGTTGCCTGGAGAGAGGACGATCGGGGCCTGCTGGTCGAGACGACCAAGGCAACCTACGCCGCGGACCGCCTGGTGGTGGCGGCCGGAAGCTGGACCAGCGACTTGCTGCCCGATCTCGGGGTCCCGCTCCAAGTCACGCGACAGGTGCTCGGATGGGTCTGGCCCCGTAATCCCGAGCCCTTTCGCGTGGGTCGATTCCCGGTCTGGGCCGTCGATGACGGAGCTGGGTCGCTGCACTACGGGTTCCCGTTGATCGACGGCCTGCCGGGTCCGCTGGGGCTCAAGGTGGCCCACCACCGACCCGGGCCCCCCACGACGGCAACGTCGATCGATCGGCGCGTACGGGACGCCGACGAGTCGGCGTTCCGGGCGGCGATCGCCCGTTACCTCCCCGATGCCGATGGTCCGCTGACGGGCATGAAGGTGTGCATGTACACCAACAGTCGCGACGCGCACTTCGTGGTGGACCTGCTGCCGGAGCATCCGTTCGTGGCGGTGGCGTGCGGTTTCAGCGGGCATGGCTTCAAGTTCGCGCCGGTGATCGGCGAAGCACTGGCGGACCTTGCCACCACCGGTCGCACGCGTCTGCCCATCGGGTTCCTGGGGATCGGACGTTTCCGGACCACCGGCGTGGAAGACGCGCCGATCCAGACCAGCACGTTGCGGACCTGAATTTGGATCGGATGCGCGGACGAAGCTGGCCCGGTGGGGGCCGCGAACGCCGGTTTCCATGCAGAGCGGTCCCGACGAGGCCGATGCGCTACGCGCTTCGGGTTCGGGCGTTGGGCCCCGTCTTTGGCAGACGATCACCGTGGCGACCGACCCCGTTCCCTTCGTCCTTCGCGGATTCGACATGAGCCACACCGAGGTGATGGAGGAATCCGGCGACTTGGCGGCACCGGAGCCGGAGGATGCCCCGGTCGCCACGCCGACCACAGCGCATGAACAGACGCCGCCGTCGGGACTTCCGCCGGGACTTCCAGATGCACCGACGCTTGACGACGTGCTGGCCGAGGCGGGCGCACTGATCGGTGCCGCGGAGTACCTCGAGTCCTGCGCCGCTGTCGACGGTGCAGCCGGGGCAACCGTCGGACCTGAGGCGGCACGCACGATGGCGGAAGAGGCCCGGGCGATCTCCGACGACATCGACCGCGCGATTGGCGCGGCGTCCGACGGCCCGTTCGATCCGACGGCGTCCGTCGGGGGCCCAACTGCGGCTCGACATCTTCATGATTTGCTCGAGGATTCGCTCGAGGATCAGGTCGAGGATCCATCCACTGACCCGACCGATCTCGACCCTACCGAGGCCGTGGATCGTGCCATCGAGCAGACGCTGCGCGCCGATCCGGACGAGGAGCTCCTGGGGACCTTCGAGCCGATCGAGTCCGTGTTGGCCCAAGCCTTCGATCAGGAGGCGCTCAGTCGCGAGTTTCAGTCCGTGGACGAAGCGGAGCGCGAGGAGCGCGGCGAACTCGTGGTCGAGGAGTCCGGCGAGCCATCCGGCGAGCCGTTCGTCGAAACGGATCTCGCCGATCCCGTCGCCGATCCCGTCGCCGATGCCGCCGACCCGGTGCCACCGTTGGCCGAGGCGAACACAACGACAGACGACGATGACACGGCGGCGATCCTCGAAGCGTCGCTGGCGACAGACACCGACCCCCTTCCGGAGGCCGCCGAGCAGGCGACCGAAGCGCCATCCTCCGACGCCGATCCCGAACTCGAATCCGCAACCGAGTCCGTGCCCGAGCCGGAACCGGCGCCGGCGAACGAGCCCGAGTGCTCGACCGACGCCGGCGACGAGCCCGCGGGTGCTGCCGCACCATCGGCAACGGCCGTCCCGACCGTTTCGGATGCCGAGGAGCCGGCCGAGACCGCTCTCGCCGGCGCCTCGTCGCCCGCCCGCGCCCCGACCCACTGGGTGCATCGCCTCGCCGACGTGGCGTCGTTGCCGATGCGTCGCGTTCCGTCGCACATCCGACCGTTGGTCGACATCGCCGTGCTGTCGTTGGTGCTGTGGGCGCCGCTGGTCTGGTGGATGGCGCTGCAACCGCCAGCCGCGCCGCTCACCGCCGAGAACGAACCGCCGGCCGCGGCGGCCGGTTCCGCCACCACTCACGGCGATGGGAAGGCCTCGTCCGCGTCGCATGGCGGCAAGGAGAAGTCCGGCGCCAACAAGAAGGCCGGAACGGACAAGAAGTCGGGTGCGGCGAAGAAGTCGGACGGGCACGGCGGAGGCCACTGATCCCCCGCGGCACCGCCGTCCCCCGGATCAGCTTGCCTTCGCGCTCTGCATGCCGGGGATCATCTCCATCTCGCCCGAGGGCGTGACCCGCAGTTGGCCGGTGCTCAGGAGGTAGCCGAGAACCGCGACCTGCAAGTCGCGGCGGGCGCGGTCCAGGCTGTCTCGCGCTTCCAGCAGTCCCTGCACCGCGTCCGATCGTGCTCGGGCATCGGCCCGATCGGGCGCGGCATCGATGCTCGCCTGGCGCAGCTCGGCAACCCGCACGTTCTCCTGCTGGATCTGGATGCTGAAGATCGCACGATCGATTCCCCGGGCCGCGGTTCGGATCTCGACCGCCACCTGGTCTCGGAACTGCACGTAGTCCCGCAGCGTCTGCTCGTACTGGACTTGGGTCTGGCGCAACTGCGTCTCTTCGATGACGCGGTCGAGCGGCAGGCTCAGTCTCACGCCGCCGCTGTAGTTGCCGTAGTCGGGGCGGAGTTGGAGTCCGGAACGCTGGATGTTGGGATTGGTGGGTACGGAGATGTCGCCGAACACGTTGAGGTCGGGGAGCGTTCGGTTCTTGGCCACATCGATCTGGCGCTTGCGGTCCTCCACGCGGTCCCGCGCCGTCTGGACGTCGAGCCGGAGCGTGAGTCCCGTCATGACCGACCGGCCCGCTTCGACCTCGGGGACGGCAACGCTCGGCATCTCCTCGAGCACATCAATCGAATTCTCCACCGGCATGCCGATGCGGACCTTGAAGCGATCGAGTGCCAGGCGGTACTGCTCGAGCTGGGTGGCCAGCCGGTCCCGTGCGAAGAGGGTGTCCTGGGCCGCCAGTGCCGCCTGGAACGACGGCTGTCGTCCCGCCTCCACCAGCGCGAGCTCGCGCCGCTCCGTGCGCTCGAAGCCTTCGACCTGGCGGCGTGCGTTCTCGATGTTCTGCTTGCGCACGACGAGATCGAGATAGTCGGTCGTGATATCGAAGAAGAACTGGCGGCGGAACGTCTCGAAGTCGCGTGCCGCGTACACCACGTTCCGCTGGGCTTGGATGAGGTCCTCGCGGGCGGCGAGTCCGGCCCCCCGAAGGAGGGGAATGTCCGCGGAGATGATCGCGGTCGCGTCCTGCACGTTCTCCGCCGCGACCAGGTTGTGCAGGTTCTGGGTGGCCGCCGCGAGCAGGGACGCGGACACCGTTCCGCCGTAGGGAAGCCGCTGCTCCACTGTGAACTGGTTCACCAGCGACAGCGAGCTTCGGTACAGGCCCTTGTCGCCGACGGCGCTGGCGACCGCAGAAACATCGTCGAAGAACCGCGGACCCCACCGGTGCTCTTCGATCAGCAGCGACATCGCGTCCAGCACGTAGTTGTCGGCGGCGTTCTTGTACTCCGGGCCGTTCTCCATCGCGTACCGAACCGCCCCGGCGAGATCGAACTCCATGACGTCGTCCGATGCGCCCAATCCTTGAATGCGGGCCGCCACGTCCTCCGCCTCCGGGCGGGCGGTGAACGAGAGTTCCGAGGCGCCGGGGTTCACCGTGGACACCTGCCCCGGATCGGGATGAACCGGGGGCAGGGCCCGACCCTCGGTCAATGCGTTCGACCAGTACGTGGGGGCACCGTCCGCGTTGATCTGCCGGGTGGTCTCCTCGAGCAGCGCCATCGTCTTCTTGTCGATGGCCTTGAGACCGGAGTCGCACCCCGTGAGCAGCACGCCGGCGAGCGCTGCCGCGAGCAGGCGTGCGACATGTCCCTTGACGGGAGGTGTCCGGAGGGGTGGTGGGATCATGGGAGCCATCAGGTCGGCGGGAGTTCGGGATCGGGAGGGTGCCGCAGGGCGAACATAGCGGCCATTCGTTCGTTCGTCCCCTTTGGACGCTTCTGGTGTCGGCTCATCCTTTGCGGAAAGGCCCGATTTCTGTGATTATGCGTCCCCTTCCGGGACAGGTCGCATCATGCCCAGCGTCTCCTACGACGGTCAGAGCTTCCAGATCAACGGCCAGCGGATCTGGTTGTACGGAGCCTCCCTGCCCTACGCCTTCGTCCCGCCGGACGAGTGGGCACCCGCGATCAACCGGATCGCCGAGGCGGGGTTCAACCTGGTGGACGCCTTCGTTCCGTGGTTGCTGCACGAGCCGCGACGGGGGACGTTCGACTTCTCGGGGCCGCTGGACCTCCAGCGATTCGTCGGAATGTGTGGCGAGCGGGGCCTGCGCGTGCTCCTACGGGTCGGTCCCTACGTGGGCGGGAGGATCGACGGCGGCGGCCTGCCGCCATGGCTGAGCGAAACGCCCGGCATGCGCCTGCGGCAGGGCAACGAGCTGTTTCTGGAGCGGGTGGGGCACTTCTACCAGCGGCTTTTCGCCGAGGTCGTCGAGCTCCAGGCCACGCGCCCCACGACGATCCCGGCCCTGGGATCGAGAGGCGGTCCCCTGCTGCTGGTGCAGATGGAGCACGGGTGGCACTGCGCCAACGACGACCAGGGCCGCCGCTACCTTCAGGAGCTGGTGCGGTACGTTCGCGAGTGCGGCATCACGGTGCCCCTGCTCAGCGCCAACGACCTCTGGCAGGACGTCGAGGGCACGATCGAGACCTGGACCGGTTCGGAAGACCTCCTGGTGAACCTGCGGCAGCTTCGGGACGTGCAGTCGCATGCGCCGCGGCTGGTGACCAACTTCGATCCGTGCGGCTTCGAGGTGTGGGGCGAAGGCGAGCCTCAACCCCACACGGTCGGGGAGATGCTGGTGCGGCTGGGACAGATCCTGGCCGCGGGGGGACAGGCGGTGGTCACGCCGTATCACCCCGGGACGCACTACGGCTTCACGGCTGGTCGTCTCGCCGGCGGACCTGGTCGATTCTCGACGACCCGACCCGCGGTCGACGCTCCGCTCGACGAGGCGGGCCGACCGGGTCCCAAGCATGCGGCGCTCAAGCGACTCGTGAACTTCGCGGTCTCGTTCGGCCATGTGTTCGCCGAGCTCGATCCCGACTATCACCCCGTCACCGTGGACATCGAGACCATGCTCCACGGGTCGAACGATCCGCGCGAGCGTTACTCCGCGGGGCAGCCCACGATCTCGGTGGTTCCCCTTCGAGGCCCGCAGGGGCGGCTGGTCTTCGTGTTCTCGGGCAACGGAGGTTCCGGCAAGTCCGCGCCGCGCGACACGACGCTGCTGCTTGAGAACGGCATTCGGCTTCCGGTCCATCTCGGCGACCAGCCGTTGGGCTGGTTCGCCCTGGACGTGGATCTCCTGGGCAAGGGGCATTTGGACTTCGCCAACCTGTGCCCGTTCGCGTTCGTCGACCGTTCGATCCTGGTGTTGCAGGGGCCGGCCGGAGCCGCGGGCTATCTCTCGATCAACGGCGGTCCGCTCGAGATCCTGGTTCCCGAGCGGAACGACGAGCCGCGTGTCGTCGTGCACAAGGACATCACGATCGTCGTGTGCAACCAAAGGCAGATCGATGCGACGGTTCACGATGGAACCGCGGTGTATGTGGGCACCGACGGGCTGGAGCCGGACGGCGCGCCGAGGACCGCCGCAGGATTCCGGCGCGTGCATCGCATCGCTCGAGGCGGCGCCGTCTCGGTGGTCAAGCCGGCGTCGGCATCGCGGACGCCGCCGGCCCCCAAGCTGGGGCCGTGGACCTGTGCGCCCGCCGACCAGCTTGTTGACGGTCGATCGGCGCGGTACGCGACCCTGGACGGTCCGGCCAGCCTCGCGCAGTGCGGAGCCCCGTCGGGCTACGGCTGGTACCGGATGGAGCTGAAGGGCAGCCCCGCGAAGCGCGTCGTGCAAATCGTCGAGGGCGGAGACCGATTCCTCTACTTTCTCAACGGTGCGTTCCAAGGAGTGCTGGGCGCCGGCCCCGGCGCGGCCCGGCTTCCGTTCGACGTGAAGTCCACGCGCGCGGCGACCGTCGTGCTGCTGGCCGACAACCTCGGGCGCTTCGCCGAGGGCAACGACGCCGGCGAGCACAAGGGTCTCGCCGGACCGGTGGTCGAGATCAAGCCGCTCAAGGGCGTGCGGACCAGCCGCGTGGACGCAGCGCCGGCCGATCCGTTCCTGCTTCGCGGGTTCATCATCGGACGATCGCACGGCCAGGCGGGTGGAACGCGCCAGGTGCAGTGGAGCTTCCTGCATCGCCGCAAGAGCCGCGTGCTGGTCACGATCTCGGGCCTGCGGCAGGCGGGAACGCTGGTGCTCAACGACAAGCCGCTGGCGTATTACGCCGGGGCGACGGGGGCCATGTTGCTGTCGGTGGTGCTCGATCCGGCGACCACCGAGGCGATGCGGTCGGGCCAGAACCACCTGCGCTTCTCGCCCGACCCGACGAACGAGCCGGTGGACGAGGATCCGAGCAAGTCGATTGCGCTCTCCGAGGTCGTGCGCGACCTGGGGTCCGACGGGCGTTGGGCGTTCGCGCGGTTCGAGCCGCCGGTGCCCACGGCGTTCCGTGATCCGAAGTCGCTGAAGATTCCGAAGGCGTGCCCGTGCTGGTGGAGAACGTCGTTCGAGGCCCCGAAGCGGGTGCCGCTGCTTCTCGACGTCTCGACGCTCAGCAAGGGGCAGGTCTATCTCAACGGCCGCGCGCTGGGGCGGTACTTCACCGCCTCCGCCACCGGGGCGAAGGTCGGACCGCAGACGGCCTTGCACATCCCACCGTCATGGCTCCGCGAGGACGGGCGGAACGACCTTCTCGTCTTCGACGAGCACGGCTTCGCGCCGAAGGGCGTGGCGCTGTATACGTAGTCGGGAGTGCGATCGCGCGGGGTGCGATCGCGCGGGGGGACCACGCGGGGGGTGCCACGCGGGGGGTGCCACGGCCATCCTGGCCGTGACGAACGTGCAGTGAGCGTTGCGCCGGCGTCGGCACGGCCTGGAAGGCCGTGGCACCCGACATGTGGCACTCGACACGGCCTGGAAGGCCGTGGCACCCGTTGCGTGGGAACCGGGACCTATCCGGCGCTCGGATGCCAGATCGTCTTCGTCTCCACGAAGGGCGCGATCGTCTCCGGCGCGGTCTCGCGCTCGTCGAGCCACGAATCGGAGGGCTGCGCCCCGCGCACGTGCACCCGCTTCAGGTTCTCGGCCGCGCCGAGCTCGAGCGTGCGCTGCTGCGCCTTGTCGACTCCGGCGGCGGACACGGCACGGATCTCGCGATGGCCGGCAACGTGCTCGAGGAGCTCCGCGCGAAGACCGGTGAGGATGTTGACCGCGCCAGCGGGGAGATCGCTCGTCGCCATGACTTCCCCGAGCACCGCGGCGGGCACCGGATTCCGCTCGCTGGCGAGGGCGACCACCGTGTTCCCGGCGCACAGAGGCGCCGCCACAAGGGAGACGAGGGCCAAGAGCGGCGGGTCGTCCGGCGCGATCACGGCGACCACCCCAGTCGGCTCCGGAAGCGAGAAGACGTGGTACGGACCGGCCACCGGGTTTCGGCAGCCCAGCACCTGCTGGTGCTTGTCCGCCCAGCCGGCGAAGCTCACCAGCCGCTCGACGGCGGCCTCGACCTCGGCCCGCGGGGCGAGTCGGCTCCGGCCCGTCGGGCGGGCGCCCGTGCAGCGAATCGCGTCGACGAACTCGTCGGCGCGTCCTTCGAGCATCTCCGCCATGCGGTAGAGAATCTGTCCGCGGTTGTACGCCGTCGCCTGGCTCCACTTGCGGAGCGCCGCGTGCGCCGCTTCCACCGCGTCACGCAGGTCCTTGCGCGACGCACGGCAGAGGTGGGCGACCAGGCGCCCGCGCGCATCTTCGATCGGCATGGAACGGCCCGATTCCGTGCGCGGGAATCCGCCGTTCACGAAGAGCTTGTAGGTCTTGAGGACGGGGAGGTGGGGCATCGGTGACGGGTTCGGTGATCCTTCGATCACGCGGGCTCAGGCTCGCCCGCGTCGGGAGCGCTTGGACGGGTTGTTGCCGGGCGACTTCGTGGTGCGCGCGGCCGGGCTCCGCGCCGGGCTCCGATCGGTGCGCACGTACGCTCGAAGCCCGGAGAGCCCGCCTTCGCGGCCAAAGCCCGACTCCTTGTAGCCGCCGAACGGACTCGACGGATCGAAGCGGTTGAAGGTGTTGCACCAGACCACCCCCGCTTCGAGCCGACGCGCCACCTCGAAGGCCTTCGAGCCCTTGTCGGTCCACACGCCGGCGCTCAGCCCGTATGGCGTGTTGTTCGCCCGCTGCACGGCCTCGTCGAGCGTGCGGAAGCTCATCACGGCAAGCACCGGTCCGAAGATCTCCTCCCGCGCGATCGCGTGGCTCGGCTGCACGCCGGTGAAGAAGCAGGGGCGGCACCAGTATCCCCGCGTCGGGAGGGCGGAGCCGTTCACCTCGTGGCGCCGGGCACCTTCGCGCTCGCCGCAAGTCAGGAAGTGCTCGATGCGGTCGAGTTGGGCTCGGGAGTTGATGGCGCCGACGTCGGTGTTCTTGTCGAGGGGATCGCCGAGGCGGAGCGAGGCCATCCGGTGTTCGAGTCGCCGGATGAACGCGTCCAGGATCGACTCCTCCACGATCAGGCGCGATCCCGCGCAGCAGACGTGGCCCTGGTTGAACCAGATCGCCGACACCACGCCCTCGACCGCCTGGTCGAGTGCCGCGTCGGCGAACACGATGTTCGGGCTCTTTCCGCCCAGTTCGAGCGTGAGCCGCTTGGGCGTGCCGGCGCACGCGGCGGCGATCGCCTTGCCCACCTCCGTGGAGCCCGTGAAGGCGATCTTGTCAACGTTTGGGTGCAGCGAGAGATGGCGACCTGTCTCCGGGCCGCCGGTCACGATGTTGACCACCCCGGGTGGCAAGCCGACCTCGTCGAGGATCTCAGCCAAGCGCAGGGCCGTGAGCGGCGTGGTCTCGGCGGGCTTGAGGACGCAGGTGTTGCCGCAGGCGAGGGCCGGCGCCAGCTTCCAAGCGGCCATCAGCAAAGGGAAATTCCACGGGATGATCTGGCCGCAGACCCCGACGGGCCGAGGTGTTTCGCCGTGGAACGCGTACCGCAGCTTGTCGCACCAGCCCGCGTGGTAGAAGAAGTGCTGCGCGGCAAGCGGGATGTCGAAGTCGCGGCTCTCCTTGATGGGCTTGCCGCCATCCATCGTCTCGAGCACGGCCAACTCGCGGGCCCGCTCCTGGATGCGCCGGGCGATCCGGAAGAGGTAGGCGGCCCGCTCGGATGGCCGCAGGCGCGACCACCTCGGCAAGGCACGTCGAGCCGCCGAAACGGCGGCGTCCACATCGGCCGCGCCGGCATCCCCAACGCGCGCTAGGGGCGCCTCGGTGGCCGGATTCACGGTCTCGAAGAACCGCCGGCTGCGCGGGGCCACGAAGGCCCCGTCGATGAAGAGCCCATATCGATCGGCGATGGCGACGGCGGTGGTCTCCGGCGCCGGGCTGTACGCCCAGCCGGGCGTCGATCCTGCGGCCCCGACGGAACCGGCCGCAGTCGCCTTGGCGTCACTGGTGCCCATGACCTGAAGAGGATACCGGACGGCCTCGGGTGTGCGTGTCCGACTTGGGCGCGTCTTGGGTGGTATGGGTCGTCGGACGACGGATGGCCTGCGACGGAGTGGGTGCAAGCGAGATGCCGTCTGGAGATACCATGAAAATCCACCATCGCATGGTGGATTTTCATGGTATACTCCGCCACCCATGATCCCTCGATCACATGCGACCGCGAGCCTGAAGGCCGCCCTGAAGCGAGCGCCAGTGGTCGCCCTGGTCGGAGCGCGGCAGTGCGGCAAGTCCACCCTCGCGCGAGCGGTCGTGGATCCCTCCAGCGACGCCTACTTCGACCTGGAGGATCCAGCGGACCTCGCACGACTTGAGCAGCCGATGGTCGCTCTTCGTTCTCTGCGGGGCCTCGTCGTGATCGACGAGGTGCAGCACCGGCCAGATCTGTTTCCGATCCTGCGCGTGCTGGCGGACAGGCCGCGAACGCCGGCGAGGTTCCTCGTGCTTGGGAGCGCGTCGCCATCGTTGCTGCGACAGACCGGCGAGTCGCTGGCGGGCCGGATCGAGACGATTGTCCTTGGCGGGTTCACGCTGGAGGAGGTCGCCCGTCGCGGACGGGGAAATGTTGTGAGTCGTCATTGGGAGCGAGGCGGCTTCCCACGTTCGTACCTTGCCCGGTCGGCTACGGACAGTCTCGCGTGGCGGCGGAATTTCGTTCGGACCTACCTGGCACGCGATGTGCCGCAGCTCGGGATCTCGATCCCGGCTCAGGGCCTGCTGCGATTCTGGTCCATGCTCGCGCACTGGCATGGTCAGATCTGGAACGCCGCGCAGTTCTCTCGCGCACTCGGAGTCGGCGAGTCTACGGCGCGACGGTACCTGGATCTGCTCAGCGACCTCTTCCTCGTGCGCCAACTTCAACCGTGGTTCGCGAACATCGCCAAGAGACAGGTGAAGTCGCCGAAGGTCTACGTTCGCGACAGCGGACTTCTCCACGCGCTGCTTGGGGTCACGAACCGCGCGTCGCTGCTGCGGCACCCCAAGGTGGGCGCCTCCTGGGAAGGCTGGATCATCGAGGACCTCATCAACGGGGTCGAGCCTGACGAGTGCTCCTTCTGGGCGACCCACCAGGGCGCCGAGCTCGGTCTCCTGCTCGTCAAGAACGGTCGGCGTGCGGGGGTCGAGATCAAGCGATCGGACGCCCCCACGATGACGCCGTCGCTTCGGAGTGCGCAGGCCGATCTCGGGCTCGAACGGATTGTCGTGTTCTATCCCGGTGAGAAGAGGTATGCGATTGCTGCGGGAATCGAAGCCGTGCCAGCGAGCGAGTTGAAGCGCGCCAGAGCAGGCATCGAGCTGCTGGGGTTCACGCGCTAGGGACGATTGGCCGAAGGAGATCCGATCGGGTGCTCCGGGTTCGGACCGTCACTGCCGCACCGAGGCCCCGGTTCTGCGGCGACAGTGCTCCCGTTCGACGCTCCGTCGGGAGCGTGACCACGCGGTCTCCTGATCCCGCAACATGCCGCACTGCCCACGCTGGAATAGGCACGCCCGTCGCCCAACAACGGGACGGCCGGGAGCGGGCCTGGACGGCACTCGGAACGACGCATCGGACCACCGTGACCGTTGACTGTCAGTAGTAGACTGCGGACATGTGGCCTCTCCGTGTGATCATGGCGATCGTGGCGATCCCGGCGGTCGTCCTTGGCACCGGATGCTCGGGTGCCGACCCCGAGGCCCTGCGCCAGGCGGCACGCGATGGAGATGTCGCCGCGGTCGCCGACCAGATCGAACGCGGCGTGGATGTCGATGCGCTGAGCGACGATGGCCGGACCGCGCTCCACCTGGCCGCCCGCGAAGGCCATCTGGGCATCGCTCAGCGGCTTCTGACCGCGGGGGCGAGGATCGATCTCCCGGCAACGAATCGAAGCGTCGACGTTGGGAAGTCGCCGCTCCACCTTGCCGCGCTCTACGGCCACCGAGCATGCGCTGCCGCGCTCGTCCAGGCCGGTGCGTCACTCGCGAGCGACAACGAGTCCCATCGGTCTGCCCTCATGTGGGCGGCCGTCGGCGGTCACGTCGAGATCGTGAGCGATGTGGCTGCCGCCGGAGCCGATCCGAACGAGGCCAGCGAGTTGGGCCAGACGGCGCTGCACCTGTCCTCCGACCCGGCGTGCACCTCGCGCCTGGTCGAGCTCGGCGCCGACATCGAGGCTCGCAACTGGCTCGGCCGCACGCCGATCATGATCGCCGTCGGCAACCTCCATCCGCCCGTCGTGAGCCGTCTGATCGCCCTCGGCGCCGATGTGACTGCCCGCGACGATGGAGGTCACACCGCGCTCCACACGGCTGCCGGTTGGGACGCCCGGGCCGCGCCGCGCGAAGTCGAAGCGATGATCGTGGCATTGCTCGACGCCGGTGCCGAGATCGATGCCCAGGACGATTCCGGCGATACGCCGCTGATGGCCGCGGCCGACTCGGGCCTGCTTCGTGCTGCGGAGCTTCTCGTTGAGCGCGGAGCGCGACTCGACCTTCGAAACAGAGCCGGAAGGACCGCCGCCGACATCGCCGCGAGCCGCCGTCGGACCTACGAAGCCGGTCTGAAGGAGTTCTTCGAGAGGGTTTCGCCAGCGAGCGCACCCACGGATGGGGCGGAGCACGAAGTGGCGGCAGAGTCCTGACGACGCACCAGATTTGTCCGGGGCACCCCGACGCCGCGTGCGGTCAGCTGCCGGTGCGGGACCGACCCCGAACATGCCTGGCCGTCATGCGCGCGTGGCCGTCATGCGCGCGGCGAAGGGACGGCCTCGAGCATGCATGGCCGTCTTGCGAGCATGCATGGCCGTCTTGCGGAAGCTCCGACCCGCCGGTGCGGGTCTTCAGGCAGTCGCCGATTTCCTGGCTCCGATCGGCGAATGCAGGCGAAGCCGTGGGAGACCGCTCGTCTCGCACCCTCGCCGGCCCCCTTGGAGGCTCCCATGGCCCTGTCCCTTGTCGCCGCCGTTCTCACGACTTGCCTGGTCGGGATCGCCCCGGATGGCAGCGCCGATGCCAACCGGGGCGCTGCGAACGGCACCCCCGCGTCCGAGCCGGCGACCCCCCCGGCCGCCGAGGCCTCCTCACAGCGGGTTGGGGGCGACCTGGAAACCCAGCCCCAGCGGAAGGGTGACAACTGGGTGTGTGGCGACATGGTGGTCGAGGCACCGCTGCCCGAAGGCTATCCCGCCCCGACGCCCGCCGGGGCCATCGAGATCAAGCACTACCCCTCGGTGCGGCGGGCCGAGTTCCGTGGGTCCGGCAACTCCGATCGCGGCCGCAACGGCGGTTTCTGGCCGCTCTTCCAGCACATCAAGAGTCGTGACATCGCCATGACCTCACCCGTCGAGATGGACTACCCGGGGTGGAGCGTCAACGGCCAAGGTCCAGCCGCCGGCGGCGCGGAGGGAAGGTCCGGGCCGTGGGTCATGTCGTTCCTCTACCGGTCGCCGGATCTCGGTCCGACGGGCGACGACGGCAACGTGCGGGTGGTGGATACGGAGCCGGTCACCGTGCTGGCGATCGGCATGAGAGGCCCCTACGGCGAGGCCCAGGTCAGTCGCGGCATCGAGCAGCTTCAGGCCTGGCTGGCCGACCATCCCGAGTGGGAGGTCGCCGGCGACCCTCGTGCCTTCTACTACAACGGCCCGTACGTGGCGAATCGGAACAAGTGGTCCGAAGCCCATCTGCCGATCCGGCAACGGTAAGGTTGTCCACCGGCCGGGCCTTGGTTGACGACCCGTCGGGTTCGCCGGCATGATGCCGGCCGAGGCGGTCTCCCTCGCCCCGAATCGGACGTGCATGCCGCGTGACCACGCCCAAGTTCCTCGAAGCGCTCGCCGCTCGGTCAAGGGTGTTCCCTTTCGACCGCTCGAGCTTTCGGCGAAGGCCGAACCAGACGCAGCGGCGCCCGAGCCGGCCACGGACCAGGTCGATCGGGATCTCCTGACGCCGGAAGTGGTCGAGCGCATCAACCGGCTGCTGGGTGGACGGGCACCGCAGCAGCGCCGACTGGTGGCCGTTCCGACGATCCTGAGCGTGAGGCCGGACGCGCCGAATCCTCCGGGTGCACGTGCCGCGTCCGCGAGAGCGGACTCGCCTGGCTCGAACACCCTCGAGCCGCCCGCGGCCGTCGATTCCGCCCCCAGCGTGCCGCCGACCAACGATGGCCCGGAGGCCCGCTGGTCCGTCCGACGCACGATCGTGGCGTCGATCACGGTGCTTGGCATCCTCGCGGCCGTGCGGGCGATGTTCTAGCGCGACGACCAACGCAACGACCATTCCGCCCGGAATCGAACGTTCCGTTCGAGCATCAAGGCGACGCGCTGTTCGCCGCCGTGGCGCCCCCAACCGTGACGAAGTCCGACCGGGCGGCAGCTCCACGAGGTGATGCCGGGACCATCCAGCCGCGCATCGACTTCGTACGTGCACCCTTCGCGGCACATGCCCGGCGACAGTTGGAGTTCGAACGGCGCGGTCAAGCAGCCGCGGCGCGGCGCCACCCGTTGCGAGCAGACCACGGCGCATCGGCCCCACGCGTCGCGTTCGCGCACGGTCACGATGATCGTCGCGTGCCGCGGGAACGCCGAGCGGTCGTTCAGATCGACGGTGCCGCGAACGATCGCACGCCGCGGAAGCGGCTTCGGGTCGCACGTGTTGATCGTGCCGGACACATGCACCGAGGGCGGCGGCGGGCACGATCCTCCACGCGTGGTGGACGAGGCGACGAGCGCGAATGCGGCGGCCAGGATCGGGATCGAATGGCGGGCGTGAGTCATGTTGGTCCTCCGTCGGGCCGATCCGGCCCCGATGGGGGACGGCGGACCCGATCGCCGCGAAGGACACGCGCGAGGCCCGGTTGCTTCCCGGATCGGTACCCAAGCAAGGCGCGTTTCTCGCTCGCCTACGCTTCCGCGAAGTCGTCCGCTGACTGGTAGCGGCCCGTCGCCCGCTTGAAGATCTGCCGCAACAGGTCGTTCAGGAGCGACGATGCACCGAAACGGAACAGCCGCGGCGAGAGCCATGACTCGTCCAGCGTTTCGTGGACCATGACCAGATAGTGCAGGGCGCTCTTCGCCGAACGGATGCCGCCCGCGGGCTTCATGCCCACCCGCACGCCGGTGGCGAACCATTGTTCGCGAATGGCTTCGAGCATCACCAGCGTCACCGGCATGGTCGCGGCCGGTTGGACCTTTCCCGTCGAGGTCTTGATGAACACATCGCCGTCGCCGGGGGGCGGTGCGCCTGGCGCGCTGAACGCGGCCTCGATCGCCAGGTCGCTGGCGCGGCGCACGTTGTCGAGTGTTTCGAGCTCTCCCGTTTCGAGAATGATCTTGAGGTGGGCCGGTCCGCACGCCGCCCGCACCTGGCGGATCTCCTCCGCCACTTCGGCGTATCGACCCGCGAGGAAGGCGCCGCGGTTGATCACCATGTCGATCTCGTCGGCCCCCGCCGCGACCGCCTCGAAGACATCGCGCAGTCGCACGTCGAGAGGGTACTGGCCGCTGGGGAATCCCGTGGCCACCGACGCGACGCGAACCGACGATCCCGCCAGGGCCGACTTCGCCACCGGCACCAGCGACGGGTATACGCACACGGCAGCGACCGATGGAATGGGGGGATCGGCGGGCCGGTCGTGCGGGTGAATCGCCTTGCGGCAGAGTGCCCGCACCTTCTCGGGGGAGTCCTTTCCCTCGAGCGTCGTCAGGTCCACCATCGATACGGCAAGCCGCAGCAGTCGGTCCTTCAGAGCGGTCTTGATCGACCGGCGCGTGAACGACTCGGCCCGTTGGTGGGCCATCACCGCATCGACAGGATGAGGGGGCATGCCGTCCGACCTTCCGCCTAGCGACCGCGGGCGACCGTGAACAGGCTCGGGAGCGGGCCGCCGCCGCGCAGCACCACGCGGCGACCGGCGGTGTTGTCCTCGATGTCGTAGATGTACAGCATCTCCGTCCGGTTGTCCGCGACATAGAGCAGCTCGTGCGGTCGCAGGTCCGGGCCCGTGCCCT
>JAGQOG010000014.1 GCA_020427695.1 Phycisphaerales bacterium | reverse complement strand
GACCTGTTGGAGCTGGACGCGGTCGCCGAGCACGGGTGGCAGGTCGGGAGCGACATCGACGTCGAGGCTGATCTGGTGCGCGGCGAGATCGGCCCGCACCAGCTTGAGCGACTCGTGCAGCACTTCGCCGATGTCCTGCGGCTGCGGTTGGGTCTCGCCCTTCTGAAGGAGCCGGCGCAGGCGCAGGATGATGTCGCCGGCCCGCTTGTCCTGGGTCACGATGTCGTCGAGGATCTCTCGCACCTCGCCAAGGTCGACCGGACTCCGATCGAGAAACCGGAGCGCCGCTTGAGCGTTGCTCAGGATCGAGGTGAGCGGCTGGTTCAGCTCGTGGGCCATCGACCCCGAGAGCTCGCCGAGCGTCGTGACGCGTGAGAGGTGGGCCAGTTCGTCCCGCTGGCGGGCGAGCGCCTGCTCGATGCGCTGCCGTTCGGTCAGGTCGGTGATGCAGGCGAGGACGAAGGCGCCGGACGGGTTCTCCATCGAGCCCAACTGGACATCGATTGGGAAAACCGTTCCGTCGCGCCGACGCCCGGCCAGGTCGTGGATGACGACCGCGCGGTCGCGCGACCCGTTGCCCGCCGCCGCGGTCCAGTCGGGGATGAATTCGTCGATCCCCGCCCCCAGCATCTCGGTTCGACGAGTGCCGAAGCAGCGCTCCGCCCCGCTGTTGACGAGGACGACGCGGCGGTCCTGGTCGATCATGACGATCGCGCTGGGGGTCGTCTCGACGACTTGGCGGAACCGTTCGTCGTCCGCCGCCCGGCGCTTCGCGCGAGCATGCGCCACAAACCACGTGCTTCCGGCCCCGAGCGCGATCAGTCCCGCCAACAGCGCCGATCGGAACCACGTCGTCTCCCAGAGGTGCGGTTCGATGGCGAACGGCAAGGCAACACCGGCCTCGTTCCAGACGCCGTCGTTGTTGGCGGCGCGGACCCGCAGGACATACGAGCCCGGGGCCAATTCGCCGAACGTGGCCGTGCGCTCGTTCCCGGCGGTGCGCCACTGGTCGTCGAGGCCATCCAGGCGAATCTGGAAGTGCACCTTTGCCGGCGCCGCGAAGCTCATGGCCGTGTAGCGGACGGAGACCTGGCGGCTTCCGGCGGGCAGGACGGGATCCGCCGGCAGCGGCAGGGTCAGGCGCGAGCTGGAACGCACCCCGTCCGAGGCGTCGTCCGGCATGTCCTGGCTTGGGCGCGGATCGACGAACGCGAGCTCCTCGATCCGGACCGGCGGCGGCAGATCGTTGACATGGAATCGACGAGGATCGATCACGGCCGCGCCCTTCAGCGTGGCGAACCAGATGCGACCTGCCGGGTCGCGGGCGCAAACGGGCTGCCGTTCGCCGGTGCAGTCCGGGGTGGCAAGTCCGTCCGCGGTGTCGAGGTGCTGGCAGGGAAGGGTCTTCGCCGAACCATCGGCGACGGCTGCAAGGTCGTCGAACCGGGCGCGAACGACGCCGGAGTCGGACGACATCCACCACGCCCCCTGGTCGTCCGGAACGATGCCGTAGATCGATCGCACGGGAAGGCCATGGCGCGCATCGACCGTGTCGAGTTGGCCGGCGCGCCAGCGAAGGAGACCACGATGGCGCGTCCCCATCCACATCGAGCCGTCGGGCGTGGACTCCAGGCAAAGGGCGGCGCCGACCGCCCGCCCGTCGCGGTCCTTGATCTCGACGAAGCGGTCTCCGTCCTGCCGGTACACGGCGTCGCGGCTCGACATCCAGATCGCACCGTCCTGGTCCTCGCCGAAGCAGTGCGCCTCCGGCCAGGGATCCCCGTCATTGCTCGTGATCTCCTCCAGCTGGCCGTCGCGGTACACCGCGACGCCATCCCCGCCACTTATCCAGATCCGGCCGCGGGAATCCTCGAAGAGGGCGATGATGTTGCCGCCGCCGGTTCGATCGGGCGGGAAGTGCGTGGCTCGGTCGCCATCGAGCATCAGGGCACCCCGTTGGTAGCCTCCCAGCCAGATGCGTCCCGCCCGGTCGGCCAGGACGCTCTGGGCGTAGCCGGCGGGCTTGGCGCCATCGGGCAGCGCGAGTGGACGCACGCCGTCGGCGCCGATCCGGAAGTAGCCCTTGCCGTAGGTGGCGACCAGCATCGAACCGTCGGGCGCCGGCCAGACCGACTTGACGTTCCGCTCCGCCAGGCCGGCCTCGACGCCGAACATGTGGAACCGGCGCTGTCGGAAGCGGGAGAGCCCCCCGCCGCTGGTACCGATCCAGAGATTGCCTTCGTGGTCCTCGAACGCGAAGCGGGCGCCGTCGTAGCCAAGTCCGTTCGCGATCGTCCAGCGACGCATCCGTCCGTCGGGCGAGACCCGGCAGACCCCTCGATCGAACGTGGCGAGCCAGAGGTCGCCCGACGTGTCCTCGAACATCGACCAGAGTCCGCCCGCCGGCTCCGGCAGGCGGATCGTCGCGACGGTCTTGTCGTTGCGGAGCTTGCGGATCTCCGTGCCGCGCAGGATCCACGCCCCGCCGTCGCGCGCCGGCGCACAACCGTAGGTGGCGTCGAGGTCTGCGCTCTCCTCGACCACCAACCATGCTCGACCGTCCCACCGGACGATCGTCCTGTTGTTCATGAGTCGCCAGCGATCGTCCGTGCCCACGTACGCACGCCACGAATCGCTCGGGCGCGACGGTGGCGGCCGCAACGACCGAACCGACTCGCCGGAGCACTCCAGCACCTCGCCGTCGAAGGACGTCAGCAGGAGCGTTCCGCGGCTGTCCTCGGCAAAGCTCCGGATCGAGTCCTTCGCCTCGCCGCCGGCGGGCCAAGGACGGCGCCAGCGTCCGTCCGGCTCGAGGATCGCCAGACCGCGGTAGGTGCTGATCCACAACCGCTCGCTCCGGTCGAGGTGCAGGTTCACCACGCCTGCGCTGGGGAGCGCCGGCGTGTTGGAGGGATCGAACACCACGAAGCGCGCCCCGTCGAAGCGCACCAGTCCGTTGAAGGTGCCGAACCAGAGATAACCGTCCGGCGTCTGCACCATCGCCGTGGCGGAGTTCTCCGGCAGGCCCTGCTCGGTCTCCCACGTTTCGATGAGGTACTCGGGGTCGGCGACGGGCGGCGGCTTGCCCGCGTCGGGCCCGGCGTGGAGCGCGTCGCGTGCACCGAAGAGCACCGCACCAAGGATCGTCACCCACTTCGAGAGGACGGCACCCGACATGACGCTAGGGTAGGTTTCGGCGGGGTTCCCGTCACCCGAGAAGGGTCGCCGCCCCCATGCCGCGGCTTCGAGCGTATCTTCCTCGCAAGGAGCCCACCGATGCCCAGTCTCGCCGTCACCGTGAACGGACTCGAACTCCCCAATCCGTTCGTCATCGGATCGGGGCCTCCCGGCACCAACGCGAACGTGATCGCCAAGGCGTTCGACGAGGGGTGGGGCGCCGTCATCGCCAAGACGGTCAGCCTCGACGCCTCGAAGGTCGTGAACGTCGCGCCCCGGTACGGTCGCCTCCGGGCGCAGGGCACGCGCGAGGTGTTCGGATGGGAGAACATCGAGCTGATCAGCGATCGTTCCTTCGATCACTGGCTGGTCGAATTCCGCGAGCTCAAGGACCGCTACCCGGACCGCGTTCTGATCGCCTCCATCATGGAGGAGTACCGGAAGGACGCCTGGATCGAGATCGTCGAGCGCTGCGAGGCGGCAGGCGTGGACGCGTTCGAGTTGAACTTCTCGTGTCCGCACGGGCTGCCGGAGCGGCGCATGGGTTCGGCCATGGGCCAGGATCCAGAACTGCTGGAGGAGGTCTGCGGCTGGGTGAACGCCGTGGCCACCCGGCCGGTGTGGGCGAAGATGACCCCGAACATCACCCACATCG
>JAGQOG010000241.1 GCA_020427695.1 Phycisphaerales bacterium | reverse complement strand
CCGAAGTAGATGTTGTCGACAGCGAGGCCGCCGTCGTCGTCGTAGATCAGCGCCTTGTCGAATGGCGTCGTCGAGACGACACCCACGAACCAGCCCGGGCCGCTTCCAGGGAGAGGCGGCGAGTGATACACCAGCTCTCCCTGCCAGAACAGGTCGATGCGCAAGCCTCCTGGATGGTGCAGTCCGAAGCTGTACTGCGGTGATGCGAACTGGAGCGTGGCCGAGTCGCCGACGGTGAGACCCCAACCATCGATGGGGAAGACAACCGATCCTTCGGACCCGATCACGTAGTCATTCCCATCCACAAAGTCGACACCTTGATCCACGTACTGGTCCGTAATGATCGTACCGAACTGGAATCCCGTGAAGTCAATCGTCTCGTAGGCCCCGGTCGCGGCCTTCCATCCGTCGAAGTCCGTGTTGTAGAGGGTGAATCCGGCGCTGGCGGCGCCGGAACAAGCCGAGGCGAGCACGACCGTCATCCCCATGGTCGCGGCGTGTCTCACTGGGCACCTCCACCCATCACGCCTGCAAGCCAGATCCCGAGCGCCTCGACCTCCGACGGATCGGCGGTGGCGCACCACTGGACGAGCGCCTCCACCGAGGCAAAGCCGGCCAGTGCGAGCGCGTCCTCGAGGGAGAGGGACGCAGCCTCGCTTCCTGCCATAATCGCCGACTGACCGGACCCTCCCGTGCTGGGGACGCCGCAACCGAACTGCGCCAGGACCAGTCCGAGATCGGCGCCGTCCACGTCACCTGAGCAGTCGAGATCCGCAGGACATGTGCTTCCAAGAACGCAGTAGGTGCAGCTCGGTTCGCCGGTCGGCGTCGGGGCGCACGGTCCCCAGGCGGCAAGCAGAACGCCGAGGTCGGCGCCGTCGACGGTGCCGTCCGTGTCGAGGTCGCCGAAGCACAGCACCGGAATGAGTAGGTAGGCACGCTCGCGCAGATCGGCCGGCGATGGGTCGTGGTCGCCACGACCGACGATCCACCCCGAGTCGTTGACATCGCTGGCCTCATTGAGCAGCTCCCAGTCGCACAGCGGCGAGATCTCGTCCGTCAGCGACGCCGCCTCCCACGCCTGGCCGATCGCCGCCTGACGCCAGGCGATCGCAAGGTTGTTGACGGTGTCCGTCCCCACGACCTCCACCGAGCCGTTCGACGCTCGGTTCCGGATGGCGTTGGCGACCGAGCTGACCTCCGTGTCTCCGGGCAGGTAGACCGCGTGAAGGTCAACGGGGCTGGCCTGGTAGTCCACCCAATACACCGCGTGCTGCACGTCCACGAAGAAGCCGCCCGTGCACACGGCGCCACTCCGCCCGACCAGCTCGCCGTCGAGACCCACGCCATTCATCCCCAGCACTTCTCCCGGGAATCCGTCGGGGTCGACGGAGAGTTCCTCGACGTAGCTCGGGGCGCCGGCCTGTCCGGCCGGCCCGATCCACACCACGGAGTCGCGACTGCCCTCGCACACCCCCTGGTTGCCGCAGTTCTCGGAGAAGCCGCCGATCCCAACCTCGCTTGTCAGTTGGTCGGGGTTCGCGACCGCACGCGCGTCGGAGACGCCCACCTCGCCTCCCGGAAGCGAACCGAGGGCCTGCATCATGCTCGCCCCGTCCAGCGTCATGTGGAAGCCTGCCTTGGCGCGCGGCACGCCAAAGCAGACGATGCCGGTGCCGGTCACGCCGATCGCTATCGCGGGGACCGCGTCGTTCACCGCGAAAGCGGCGCTGTCCAGATGTTCGCAGTTCTCGGGCGCTCCCAGACAGGCGACGCCAAGCTCGATCGCCCATCCGGGCGTGCCCACCGCGTCGAGATCCCACCAGAACGCTCGGGAGATCTCGCCGAACTCCGGGTCGAGCGTCAGGTGCTGCTCTCCGACCACATCTCCCGACGTATTGACGTCGTGCGCGATGCCGAGACCACCGAATCCGGCCTCCGCCGTCAGGTCGATCATCTCCATGGTGGGGAGGGTCGGGCCAAAGAACGGCTCGGGCAGCCAGACGAAGGCGTGAACCACGACCCCGCCCGTTCCGTCGTCGGCGTCCGATGCCCCGACCACCGCCCCGCTGTTGTTGATGCCCAAAGCGCGGCTGGTCGTGCCGGTGGGTTCCTGTTCAGCCAGGACGCCGAGATCGATGATGCGGTACCGCACCTCGGCCGCGGAGAGCCCTGCCCCGCCCGCCCCCACGATTCCGCAAGTCACACACACACACACAGGTTACGAGTTCGCATGTCGGACCTCCCTGCTGTTGGTCGCCTCAGCCACGGGCTCGAGCGTCGCGCCCGGACCGGGCCTCTCAGACGTGTATGCAACATAACGCGCGAGACTGCGCGGCTCGCCAGGTTCCTACGAAAATTGCCATCCAGACCGTTCGGTGAGGCGCGTGCTGCGCACGCTGGAGTTGTGGAGTGGCGGCGGGAGCCGCCTCGCTGCTTGGCGGGCCGACCTCGCAGGCGAGGATCGACCCGCAGGAGGATTGGATCACAACAACCGTCCGACGGACGGCGGTTGTGTCTCGTGACGCCCGCCGGTCGATTCCCGGCGCAGCCGGGTCGGCCGGCCATCAAGAAGGCGGCCACCGCCGCCTTGCCTTAGCGCCAGTCGGCAACGCCGGCGTCACCCGCCGAAGCCGGCAACGCCGGCACTCGTTCTTCCCCCCACCCCGACACTTTCGCTTGACACGTGGGAAGGCCCGTCTCCAATTTCCGCGGAGGGACGACGAACGCGCACGAGGCAAAGGGGTGGTGCAATGACTGGATTCCCTTCGGTTCGGACAGCCCGAGGATCGAACAACGGGTTCCGGCGAGTGGGCCAAGTGGTGATCGCCGCGATCGCGGCGATCGGTCAGATGGCGCTGGCGCAGGGCGCCCAGTTCGACCTGATGCTCTGCCCGCCCCCGACACGGGAGCGACTGGACGACTGGGCGTCGCTGCTCCGCCTCACGGCGGAGCAGCGTGGCGTCTTCGATGCTCGGGTTGAAACGACCCTCCAGCCGCTGAACGACGTGTGGACCCGGGAGTTCAAGGACCTCGAGACGGCAAGCGCCGAACTCGCTTCGGGCCCCGGGCCATACGAGGACCAATCGACCATCGAGGCGTTCGAGGCGATGTGGCGGCGGCGGAATCGGGTCGCCGCCCAGCTCGCTGGGATCGAAGGGGACCTGTTCGTGCCATGGTCGGATCCACCCTTGCTCAGCGCGGAGCAGGTCGAGGACTTGGCTGTGCTCGGGGAGGCTCGGCGTCGGGAGCGTACGCTCGCGGCGCGGTGCGAGATCGGTGCCGCTCAGGTCGACCTGGGGCTTCTCCTTCTTGATCTGGTACGGGAATCGGGCGGGCCGTTCCGGGGCGAGGACAGCTTGCGAGAGGCATGGCGGGCGTACGAGTCGGAGCTCGGCGCCCTTCGGGACCGACGCGTTACGGAACTGGTGGAGGCGGGTCTCCGCGACCCGCGGCTGTATCACCAGTTCCCTCCTGATCAAATGGATGAGTTCGTGGCCGCGCGCACCACGCTTCGGCGTGCATTCCTGCGCTCCGAGATGCTGATCGTGAACCGCTCACGATATTGGCTGGACGAGTTGACGCGCTCGCTGGAGCCAGCCACGGGGGACAAGCTGCGGCGAACGTACCTCGCTCAGGCGTTCCCCCGTGTGTATCCCGATCCCTTCGACTGCACAGTGCTGGCAGGCCAGATCGAGGCGGACGCGGAGTTGCCAGCGGGCGCGAAGAGCGACATGCGGGCGTTGTCCGCCGCCTGCGGCGCACGACTCGGCGAGATCGGCCGGCTCATGGAACAGGCATGTGTTCGGTACGACGAAGAGAACGCGGCCGCGGTCACTCGATCGCCGACCAGGACCGACGGGTTTGAACGCTCGCTTGCCGAGCTGAATCGTCGGCGGGCAGCATGTGCGGCGGAGTTCCTGGCCGTCGCCGATCACGAGTTGGGAGATCTCTCCCGATGGCCGGCCGCCGGGCGATTGCAGGAGGCGGTTCGGAACGCGAGCCTGGCGCAAGACGGCGGTGCAGGATCGCGTTGACGAACACCCGGAGGGAGTGTGCCACCGATTGGCCGCCAAGCCGGCTAATCGGTGGCACACCCGCGATTCGCGCCGTCCGGCACCCTTTCGCTGCGCATCGGAACCCTTGATGCCTTGTTGCCTCGATGCCTCGATGCCTTGATCGTCAGATCGCCGGCTCGTCCGACCCGCCGAAGTCCTCCCTCAAGGTTCCGCCTCGACGCGGCATGATGCCGCGGCGGGTGCCCTCGCCGCCTTCCGTCTCGGCGTCGCCGCGGAAGCGCGGCAGCCACTCGCCGACAGTCCGACGTCCGAGATAGGTCTCGTGCACGATGTCCACCGCCTCCTCGACCTCGTCGGTGAGATGGAACAGGTCCATGTCCTGCGGACTGATCGTGTGGTAGCGCGAGTCGAGCGTCTGACGCATCCAGTCCAGGAGACCCGACCAGAACTCCCGCCCGATGAGCACCACGGGGAACGGCACGATCTTGAGCGTCTGGATCAGGGTGAGGCTCTCGAAGAACTCGTCCATCGTGCCGAAGCCGCCGGGGAAGATGACGAAGCCCCGCGCGTACTTCACGAACATGACCTTGCGAATGAAGAAGTAGCGGAAGTCGAGTTCGACGTTCTGGTACGGATTCGGCCGCTGCTCCATGGGGAGGGCGATGTTGAGGCCCACGGACATCCCCTGCGCCTCGACCGCTCCCTTGTTGGCCGCCTCCATGATCCCGGGGCCCCCGCCGGTGATCACCGCGAAGCCCCGTGCGGTGAGGAGTGCCCCGCACCGCACCGCGGCCTGGTAGTAGGGGTCGGCGGGCAGGGTCCGGGCGGAGCCGAAGACCGAGACCGCCGGTCCGATCCGGGCCAGGGTGTCGAACGCCTCGACGAACTCGCTCATGATCCGGAACACCCGCCACGACTCGTGACGGAGCCGGTCCTTGTGGTCGCTCTCGTGCATGCACCGATAGTCGGTCCGGGGGGCAGGGGACCGTGAATCCGGGTCGGCTCCGGGCCGTTTGGCGGGCAAAACGGGCGGTCCCCGGGGGTCGCCCCGGGCCTGCAATCATAAGTCCAATACAAACAAGCATTTGCGCCGCGAATTTGGAGTCGGGCCGCCGCGCGGGGTACACTTGTCCCCCTATGAGCAAGGCCTCCTCCCCGCGCAAGCGCGGCTCTTCCTCGTCCTCCTCGTCCGCCTCCCTGGGAACTTCTCCGGCCGCCGCGACCGACGTCAGCAACTACTCCTCCGCGATCCGCTATCTCTACGACCGGTCCGATATCGAGCGCATGCGCGTGGTGCGCTACGACGACCGGACGTTCAAGCTCGACCGCATCCGCAGCCTCCTGAAGCAGCTCGGCGATCCGCACGAGCAGGTGAAGTCGATCCACGTGGCGGGAACGGTGGGCAAGGGCTCGACCGTGGCCATGATCGGCTCGATGCTGCGCGGCTGCGGCCACGCCGTCGGCACCTACACCAGCCCGCACCTCGTCGATGTGCGCGAGCGCGTGGACATCAACGGGCAGATGATCGGCAAGAACGAGTTCACCGAGCTCATGAAGCAGGTCTCGGTGGCCGCCCGCAAGCTCGATTCGGAGCCCACCTTCTTCGAGCTCATGACGGCGGTCGCGTTCAAGTACTTCGCGGAACAGGCGGTGGACTTCGCCGTGATCGAGGTCGGACTGGGCGGCCGACTCGACTCGACCAACGTGATCACGCCGCAGATCAGTGTGATCACCACGATCGACCACGATCACAACCGGCTTCTCGGCCGGACGCTCGCCGACATCGCCCGCGAGAAGGCGGGGATCCTGAAGAAGGGCGTGCCGGCGCTCACGTTCGAGCAGGCGCCCGAGGTCGAGAAGGCGATCCGGGAGGTCGCGGAGAAGACCGAGGCGCCCCTCAAGATCGTGAACAAGGACATCGAGTTCAGCAGCCGATTCTGCGCCACCCCCGACCTGGGACCACACACCCGCGTGTGCCTGTTCTCCAACGCAAGCCGATTCGAGCATCTTCCCGTTCCCCTGCCGGGCGAGCACCAGGCCGTGAACTGCGGCCTGGCCCTCGCCGCGATGGACCTGCTCCGCGCCAGCGGCCACGAGCTGCCCGAGGACAAGATCGCGGCGGGTCTCGCCACGACCAACGTGCCGGGGAGGATGACGCTCCTGAGCGAGCGCCCGCGCATTCTGGTCGACGGGGCGCACAACGCCGCCGCCGTGCAGGCGCTCATGCGGTGCGTGGGCGCCCACGTGCCCTACGACTCGATGGTGTGCATCTTCGGCTGCTGTGCCGACAAGGACGTCGGCGCGATTCTGGACCGGGTGAATCTCGGTGCCGACAAGGTCATCTTCACCCGCGCCTTGAGCAATCCCCGCGCCGCCGATCCGGACGAGTTGCAGCGGATGTTCGCGGAACGCAGCGGCAAGATGAGCCAGGTCGCCCGCACCCTTCCCCAAGCGCTCGACCTCGCCCTGCGGGCGGTCAGCCGCGAGGACCTGATCGTCATCACCGGCAGCTTCTACCTGGTCGGCGAGGCGATGAAGCACATGGCGGAGCCGGCGACCGCACGCGGCTCGGCGATACCGACGGCAAAGGGCGCGGCGAGCCGGTAGGCTGTTCCCTTCGACCACGAGCCCGACGATGCCATGAGCCAGTCGCCCACTGCTCCCGATGCCGCCTCGCATGCCGAGAACCGCCAGCGCTACACCGCAGCGCTGGCGAACGAGCTCGAGTTGCGCTGGCAGTCGCGCTGGGCGGAGTCCGACGCGTTTCGCGTGCCGAACCCGGGCGAGCCGGGCTTCGACGCGTCGCGTCCGAAGTACTTCTGCCTGGACATGTTCCCCTACCCCTCGGGGGCCGGTCTGCACGTCGGACATCCCGAGGGCTACACCGCCACCGACATCGTCTGCCGCTATCGCCGGATGTGCGGAAACAACGTGCTCCACCCGATGGGATGGGACGCCTTCGGCCTGCCGGCGGAGCAGTACGCGATGCAGACGGGCGTGCATCCGGCGGTCACGACCCGGGCCGCGATCGACAACTTCCGGCGCCAGCTCCAGCGCTTCGGGTTCTGCTACGACTGGTCGCGCGAGATCAGCACCACGGATCCGGAGTACTACCGGTGGACCCAGTGGATCTGGCTCCAGGCGTACCACGCGTGGTACGACCCCGACGCCGACCGGGCACGGCCGGTGTCCGAGCTGCTCCAGGAGCTCAAGGACGGTTCCGCGTTCGTCGGTCCCTCCGACGAACTCGTCCGCCCCGGTTCCTCGGGAAAGATCCAGGCCCTGGGAGGCGATCCCGTCGGCGTGCGCAAATGGCACGAGCTGTCGCCCGAGGAGCAGCGAAGCTTCGTGGACGACCGGCGTCTCGCCTACCTCGGCGAACAGACCGTCAACTGGTGTCCGAAGCTCGGCACGGTGCTGGCCAACGAGGAGGTCATCGACGGTCGCAGCGAGCGCGGGGCGTTCCCCGTGTTCCGCATG